>JAEEGN010000094.1 GCA_016280345.1 Selenomonadaceae bacterium
CGGGCGGGTTATGCGACGTGAGGGGGCCTCCTGGCCGGCCCCCTCACATCACCCCCGCCTCCGTCACCGGCAGGTTTATGGGTTTGTCTACATTCTGATGCAGACAGATTCAGATATACGCCATATTATATCTCCGCGCTCGGCGCGTAAAGACCGTTCCTCCAGCGGCCGGAAAGGAAGAAGAAAACGCCGATGATCACCTGCACCGCCGTGGCGACCGGGAGCGCAAAGCCGATGCCGAGCATCCCCAGCTTCCAGACGGTGCCCACCAGGAAGCAGGCCGGGATGCGCACGGCGTAGGTGGAGATGAGATTGGCGATCAGCGTGAGCTTCGTGTGGCCGGTGCCGTTGATGAAGCCGTTGATGCAAAAGGCGATGGAGCAGATCAGGTAATCGTATTTGTAGCCCTTGTAATAGATCACGCCCTCCGCGATGACGCCCGGGTCCGAGGTGAAGATGCGCATGGTCTGCTCCGGGAAGAACAGCCCCGTCAGGAAGAAGGCGAAGGCGAAAAGGAAGCTGAACAGCAGACCGTAGCGCAGGCATTGTATCGCCCGCTTTTCCTCCCGGGCACCGATGTTCTGCGCCACCATGGCGGAGATCGACGCATGGAAGGCGTTGGTCGGGATCGTGGCGAAGAGAAAGACCTTGTCCAAAATCCCCGCCGCGGCGGAGGCGTACAGCCCGTGGCGGTTGATGATGGCCGCCACGATGACGAAGGAGAACAGCACCAGGGCCTGCTGCAGGGCGATGGGGATGCCCATGCGAAAGAGCGCGGCGGCGTCGCGCTTCACCAGCCGGTAGCTTTTCAGCCGGAAATCAAAGGGAAAGTCCCGCTTTTTGACGTGGAGGATGGCGAACAGCATGCACAGAAGCTGGGCGAACACCGTGGCGATGGCGGTGCCGGCGGCGCCCAGGCCGAAGACGGCCACCAGGACGTAGTCGCTGACGATGTTGACCAGAGTGGCGACGGCCACATAGAGCAGGGGCGATTTCGAGTCGCCCATCCCCCGCAGGATGCCGGCCAGCATGTTGTAGACCGCCTGGAAGACATAGCCCAGAGAGCAGATCAGCATATAGCTGGTCGCGCCGCGCAGCGCCTGCTCCGGGGTGTTGATCCAGCCGAGGATCGGGCGGCAGAGGGCGGCCACCAGCACCATCAGCACGGCGCCGACGATCCAGGCCAGGGAGAAGGCCGTCGCCGACACGGAGCTCATCGCGTCCTTTTCGCCCGCGCCGAAGCGCTGGCCCACCACCACGGTGCCGCCCACGGCCAGGCCGATCAGGAACATCATAAAGGCGCTCAGCACGGTGGTGGAGACGGAGACCGCGGAGACGTCGGCGGTGGCGGCAAAGCGGCCGACGATGTACAGGTCCACCATGCCGTAGAGGATTTGCAGAAGATTCGCGCCGATGAGCGGGAGCGTGAAGCCCCACAGCTTTTTGAACACGCTGCCCCGGGTCAGATTGTTTTCAAATGTTTTCATATCTCTTTATATATGCGGCGTGTAGTCCGCCGCCCCTTCGGAAAGCTGGTATTTGTCGCCGGTGAAGTTCTGAAAATAGGTATAACCCAGGTAGACGCCGTTGCCGATCTCCGGCAGCGCCTTCCCCTCCGGCATCACGCAGATACGTGCCATGTCGTTGTTCCAGCCCGCCGTGTCCTCCGCCGTCCAGCGGCCCGGCGGGGCCTCGGAGGCTTCGCACACCAGCCACAGGTAAGAGCCGAAGGCGTCGGCGTGGAGGTTTTCGCGGGCACAGGCCGCGACGTCCTCGATGGCCGCGGGCATGACGTCGTCGCCGGGCGCGTCGAAAAAGACCACGTTGCAAAGCCCGACAGCCCGCGCCGGGTCGATGCCCAGCTCCGCGCACATTCGCGCATAGCAGGCCGCCTCGAGGTCCTTCAAGCGCTCGGAGGTGAAGATCTCCCCGGTCTTGACGTTGACAAAATACTTGTATTCCTGTCCGTCGACGCGGTACTTCCCGAAGACGAACTCCGTCATTTCGATGCTGTCCGGCGCGGTGCGGTTACGATCCGCGGCGGCGCTGTCCACAGAGAACTTTTTGACATCCCGCGTTTGCAGGTAAGCCTCCATCAGCGCTTTTCCCTCCTTGGCCTGCCGGCTCTCCGGCGTGGAGAAGCAGCCGGCGAAGCCGAGAGCCAGCGCCGCCGCCGTCAGGACGACGGCGATTCTTATGAGAAAACGTGACATGAGGACCCTCCCTTAGAAAAAGAAGCGCTCCTGGCCGCGCCCCGGACACGGCCAGGGGTGAATGAACTATCGTCAACTCTGCAAATCAATCCTGTCTCAAACCCCGTAAATGTCGGGTCCGTGCGCGATCCGGTTTGCTTTCTCCCGCCGGCGGAGAGGAACGGCGAGCTTATTTGCTCCGCAGGTCATTATATATTTTACCACGCAGCGGCGACAACATCAAGATTCTCACGAGGCAATTGGAAGAGAAAAGGGACGCTGCTTTTTCATACTTGCGGGCGGGGGATTCACGTGGTATAATAAAGTGTTAAAATATACGATTTAATCCGAAAGGGCGGTGAACGGGCCATGTGGCTTTCTGACAAATGGAAGGATTTTGAGCTGATCGACTGCTCCCGCGGGGAGAAGCTGGAGCGCTGGGGCGATCAGATCCTCGTGCGCCCGGACCCTCAGGCCATCTGGGACACGCCCCGCGCCAACCCCCTGTGGAAAAATCCCTCCGCCCGCTACAGCCGCAGCAGCAC
>JAEEGN010000095.1 GCA_016280345.1 Selenomonadaceae bacterium
GGCTCGAAAAGCGCGGGATACGTCTGCCCTTTTTTCGTCTATGCACGCAAGGGATGGACGGAAAAAGGGCTTTCGTGTCTTTGATGGTGCGTTTACGCCAGGATTGTGAATTTACTTTCTATCTGTTCATTGCTATTTCGGAGTTTCGCAAAATCCTCGGGACAGGAATGCGACGTAACCGATATTCCTCATGGAACAAGAAAAAAATATAAAAAAAGGCTTTCAGAAATTTGGATTTCCCTATGGTCAGGAGAGCGCGAATGCGCTATAATGGAAGCCATGAAAAACCATGAACAGGTGCTGACGCTTAAAAGGGAAGTCCGGAAATGCAATCCCGGCGCGGTCCCGCCACTGTAAAAGGGAGCGTCTGCCGATATGCCACTGGGGAAGCCTGGGAAGGCGGCGGACGTGATGATCTGAGCCAGGAGACCTGCCTGTTCAGCGACACCGGCCTGCATTGGCAGGCGGCCTACGGCTGATAGGCAGAGGGTGCGGCGCTTTTCGGGCGGCTCTCTATCCCTCTGTCTCTGCTGACAGGGGGTTTTTGATTTTGAAAAAGGTGATGCGGAGCGGCTATACGACGGGGGCCTGCATGGCGGCCGGCGTGAAGGCGGGGCTACTCTTCCTGGCGGGCGAGTACTGCGAGAGCGTTTCGCTGACGGCCCTCGACGGGACGCCGCTAGCCATCCCCGTGAAGGATGTCCGAGCGGTGGAGGGCGGCGCCCGGGCGGAAATCATCAAGGACTCCGGCGACGACCCGGATATCACCAACGGCGTTTCCGTATTCACGACCATCCGCCGCCTGCCAGCGGGAAGCGGCGTCGTGTTCCGGGCCGGGCCGGGCATCGGCCGGGTGACGAAGCCGGGGCTTTCCGTCCCTCCGGGTGAGCCTTCCATTAACCCCGGGCCGCGGCGTCTCGTGCAGAATGTGGTGGATAGTTTTCCCGGCGAGAGCGGCGATCTGGAGGTCGAGGTCTCGATTCCCGCCGGAGAGACGCTGGCGAAGCGAACACTGAACCCAATCCTCGGCGTCGTGGGCGGCATCTCGGTCATCGGTACCACCGGCGTCCTTCGGCCCATGTCGGAGGAAGGTTTCAAGAATTCCCTGGTCCCCCAGATTGACGTGGCGCAGGCGGCGGGTTACGATACGCTCGTCTTCGTGCCCGGTAAGATTGGGGAAAACATCGCCGTGGCCTGCGGTCTGCCAGCCGAGGCGGTGGTCCAGACGAGCAACTTCATCGGTTTCATGCTGGAGGCTGCGGCGGAGCGGAAGATCCGCCGGGTACTGTTGCTGGGCCATCTGGGTAAACTGGCGAAAATCGCGGCGGGAGTTTTTTACACCCATAACCGCATCGGCGACGGCCGTCTGGAGGCCATGGCGGCCTATGCGGCGGCGGAGGGACTGCCGCCGGAAGGTGTGCGGCGCATCCTTGACGCAACGACGACAGAGGACGCGATGCCCGTGCTGGAGGAAGCGGGACTTACCCGGGTTTACGGCATCCTGGCGACGCGGGCGAGTCAGCGGGCTGAGCGATATGTATTCGGCGATATGAAGATTGGCGTCGTGATGGCGACGCTCAAGGGCGAGATTCTGGGAATGGACGGGAACGCCCGCGAGATAGGAAGGGATTTTCATTGGAACATCGAATCATCGTAGCCGGCATTGGGCCGGGCAATCCCGCCTATGTCCTGCCGGCGGCTGCTCAGGCCATCCGGGAAGCCGCCGTCCTGGTGGGTGGGGCGCGAGCCCTGGCGGACTTTGCCCGTCCGGGCCAGCGGACCATGACGATCCGGGGTGATATCCCGGCGGTCATGACTTTCATCCGCGAGACGCTGGCGCAGGATGACGTGGTGGCGATGGTGTCGGGCGATCCCGGATACTATTCGCTGTTGGACGCGTTACGACGGGAGTTCCCGCCGGAAATCCTGACTGTGATTCCCGGTGTCAGTTCGGTCCAGTTCGCGTTTGCCCGGTTGGCCCTGCCCTGGCACGACGCGTCTCTACTGAGTTTTCACGGACGGCAACCGTCAGCGTCGGAACTAACCTATCAGCCGGGACGCCTGCTGGGGATGCTGACCGATACGAAATACAACTCGCGGACCATCGCAGCCCTTCTTATGAATCAGGGCTGGCCAAGGGAAACAAGCGTCGCCGTCTGTTCACGTCTTTCTTACGAGGATGAGGCAATCTGGCGAACAACGCTGAGCGAGGCCGCTCAGGCCGAAGCGAGAATGAACTGCGTAATGGTGGTGACAGGATAAATGGCGTTGATAGGGATAGAAGACGAAGCATTCATCCGCAGCGACGTCCCGATGACCAAGCAGGAAATCCGCGTGCTTACACTGGTGAAAGCCCGAATACTGCCCGGCGATATCGTCTGGGATATTGGGGCCGGGACGGGGTCGATATCCGTAGAAGCAGCGCGGTTGGCCACTAAGGGCCACGTCTATGCCGTGGAGCGGAATCCGGAGGGCATCCGGCTGATCCGGGCGAACGCGGAGAAGTTCGCGGTGACGAACCTGACCGCAATCGAGAGCGAAGCCCCTGAAGGGCTGGACGTTCTCCCGGCACCGGACGCCGTCATCATCGGCGGCAGCGGCCGCCGGCTGGATCCGGTGCTGGATATCATCGCGGCGCGGCTCAAAACCGGCGGTCGGGTGATTCTCAACTGCATCACCATCCAGACACTGGCGTCCTGTCTCGCGTATATGCGGGCCCATAAGGACATCTTCCACTACGAAGCGATACAGGTTCAGATCAGTCGCCTGGAAGCGGTTGGTCCCTACGATATGGCCCGGGCGCTGAACCCGATTCATATCGTGACCTGTTGGAAAAATTAACCCAGGAGGCACTTTTATGCAGGTATATATCGTCGGCGCCGGGCCGGGAGACCCGGAGCTCATCACCGTCCGAGGTCAGAAACTGCTCAAGAAAGCGGACGTCATCATCTACGCCGGTTCGCTGGTGAATCCGGCCATCCTCAACGTTGCGAAGGCCGGGGCGGAAATATTCAACTCGGCGTCCATGACGCTGCCGGAGGTCATCGCGAAAATCGACGAGTCGGTGAAGGCGGGCAAGACCGTCGTACGCCTCCATACCGGAGACCCGGCCATTTACGGCGCTATCCAGGAGCAAATGGACGAGCTGAAAAAACGGGACATCGAGTTCGAAGTCGTGCCGGGCGTCAGTTCCTTCCTGGCAACAGCAGCAGCGCTAAAGCAGGAATACACGCTGCCGGACATTTCCCAGACCGTCATCATCACCCGAAGTGAAGGCCGCACGCCGGTTCCTGACCGGGAAAGCCTGCGGAGCCTGGCGGCGCACCGGGCAACGATGTGCATCTTCCTCAGCGTTCACATGATGCGGGAGGTCGTGGAGGAACTCACCGCCGGCGGCTACGAGCCGTCCACGCCCATCGCCATCGTGCACAAGGCGTCCTGGCCGGAGCAGAAAATCATCCGGGCGACGCTGGAAACGATTGCTGACAAGGTGCAGGAGGAAGGCATTTCCCGTACGGCTATGATCGTGGTCGGGGATTGCCTCGATACCGATTACTCGCTGTCACGGCTTTACGCCCCCGAGTTCAGCCACATGTTCCGCAAGGCCTCGACATGAGATGCGCGGTCTTCACCGCGACGATACCCGGCGTGGAACTGGCCGGCCGTCTGCAGGCATCGCTTGCGGATTCGGTGGATATCTTCGTCAAGGAAGGCCGTCCGGCACCGGATACCGTCCGGCGTTACGAAAACCTCAGCGAAACGGTCAGGGCAGAATTTCCCCGCTATGACGCTCTGATTTTCCTGATGGCAACCGGCATCGCCGTGCGGATGATTGCTCCCTGCCTCCGGGGAAAGCTCACCGATCCCGCGGTCATTACCGTGGATGAGCAGGCGCGCTTCGCCATCAGCCTGCTTTCCGGCCATGTGGGCGGCGCCAACGACCTGACCCAGCGGGTTTCGGATATCCTGGGCGCGATTCCGGTCATCACTACGGCCACCGACGCCCGCCAGATCACGGCGCCCGATGCCATCGCGTCGGAACTGGGTCTCCGTCCCTGGCCGAAACCCCAGATACAAGTGCTGAACACCGCTTTGCTGGAAGGGCGGCCGGTCCGTTGGTATCTGGACCCGGAGATGAAACGCGCTGCTTTTTACCGGCAGGTCTTGTCGGAAAAGGGCATCGATTTTGCTGAAGCGCCAACAGCGAAAGTAGCCGCCAGCCATGAATTGGCGGCGTTACTCACTGACAGCACACCGCCGGAACGCGACGGACTTTTAGTGCTCTTGCCACGGTGGCTGATCGCGGGCATTGGCTGCCGGCGCGGCACGCCGGCCGACACTATCCGCGAAGCGCTGACGGACGCCTGTCACCGCATTGGGCAGGAAACCGCGGCGGTTTCCCTGATTGCCAGCGCCGTCGTAAAAAAGGACGAAGCCGGCCTGCTGACGCTAGCAAAGGAGCTGGGTGTCGAGACGCGCTTTTTTGGACCGGAAGCACTACAGGAAACGATTGAGAAGTATCATCTGGCGGAATCGGAATTCGTCAAGCGGCAAATCGGCGCCGGGAACGTTTCGGAAGCAGCGGCGCTGTGCGCGGCGGGACAGGGAAGAACCGCCCTTCCCAAGACAAAATACGCGAAAGTGACGGTGGCTTTGGTATGGGAAAGATAACGGTAATCGGGCTCGGCCCTGGCAGCATGGACGAAATGACCCCAAAGGCCTTGCGGGCCATTGAGGAGGCGGAGGTAGTCGCCGGCTACACGCCCTACATCAAGCTCATCGAGCCCCTCATCAAGGACAAAGAGGTCATTGGCACCGGCATGATGCAGGAGGTGGAACGTTGCCGTCTGGCAGTGAAATCCGCCGCCGAAGGACACAATACCATCATGGTCTCCAGCGGTGACTCCGGCGTTTACGGCATGGCCGGCCTGGTGCTGGAAATCGCCGGACAATACGAACCGGCCGAGCGCCCTGAGGTCGTAATCGTAGCCGGTCTTTCCGCGGTGAACGCGGCAGCTTCTGTCCTCGGCGCGCCCCTCATGCACGACTTCGCCGTCATCAGTCTCAGTGACCGGTTGACGCCCTGGGAACTCATCAAAAAACGAGCGGCTTTGGCGGCACAGGGTGATTTCGTCATCGCCCTTTACAACCCCAAGAGCAAATCTCGGGTGAAGCACATTGACGAGATTCATGATATCCTCTTGCAATACAAGTCGCCGGAAACACCGGTGGGCATTGTGAAAAGCGCCTCCCGGCCGGACGAGCAGAAGATCCTGTCGAATCTCCGGGACTTCAACCAGGAGGACATTGATATGTTCTCCATGGTCATCATCGGCAACAGCCGCACCTATATCAAGGATGGCTGGATGGTTACGCCGCGGGGATACCGTCTATGATTTTTCTGGCAGCGGGGACCCAGGACGGGCGCGAGTTGGCCGGTGTCCTGCTGGCAGCGGGCTATGAGGTGACCGCCTCGGTAGTCAGCCGCTATGGCGAGGAGTTGCTGGCGAAGTACCCGGGACTCCACGTCAACGACCAGCCGCTGGATGAGGACGGACTGACCTCTTATCTGCAACAAAACAAGATTCGGCTTTTCGTGGATGCGAGTCACCCGTACGCCGCCAACGTCTCGAAGAACGCGATGAACGCCTGCCGCCGGCTCTCCCTGCCCTACATCCGTTACGAACGCCAGAGTGTCCCGGTGGAATACGAGCGGACCTTCCGGGTGGAGAGCTACGAAGAAGCAGCTGAAAAGGCCGCCGAACTTGGCCAGAACGTATTCCTGACAACCGGCAGCCGAAACGTGAAAGCTTTCACGGAGTCGCCCAATATGACGGGCCACACGGTCACGGCCCGTGTTCTGCCCACGGCAGAGGTCATTGCCGAAATGACATCACTGGGATTGACGCCGAAGAATATTGTAGCGATGCAAGGTCCCTTTTCCACTGAGCTCAACGTCGCGCTTTACCGCCAGTACGGGGCGGACGTCGTGGTGACGAAGAACAGCGGTGCGCTGGGAGGCACCGATACGAAACTGGAAGCCGCCCGCGCCCTGGGCCTTCCGGTCGTGCTCATCGACCGACCGAAGGTACGGTACGACGCAATGGCGGAATCATTCGACGAAGTTTTAGAGTTTGTGGCAAAGCATCTGCCGCAGAAATGAGGGAAAGACATGGATTTCATCAAACAGCCGATGGACATCGAAAACCGCAGCATGGAAATCATCGCGCCGCACCTGTCGGGGCTCAATCTCTCCGAAGCGGAAACGAAGGTGTATTCGCGGATGATTCACGCCTCCGGCGACGTGGACTACGCCCCGCTGATACGGCTCCACCCGTACGCCATCGCGGCGGCCCAAGCGGCGCTCCAGAAGGGCTGCAACATCTATACGGACGTCGAAATGGTACGGACCGGCATCCACAAGGCCTCCTTCAACCGTTACGGTGGCCGAATCGAATGCCGGGTGGCAGACCCTGCCATTGCGGTTATGGCGAAAGCGGAGGGCATCACGCGCTCCATGGCGGCCATGCGGAGTTTTGGCCGGGATCTGGCGGGCGCCATCGTCGCTATCGGCAACGCCCCAACCGCGCTCTTTGAAGTCCTGCGCCTGGCGGAAGAGGAAAACGTCCTGCCGGCGGTCATCATCGGCATCCCGGTAGGCTTCGTGGGCGCGGCGGATTCCAAGAAGGCGCTGGCGGAAAACACTAAAGTCCCCTATATCACCGTCGAGGGGACAAAGGGCGGCAGCCCCATCGCGGCGGCTGCCGTCAACGCCATCATGTACCTGCTCGACAACAGAAGGTGACCCGATGAAGCGGCAGATTCCCCGGATCGTCATCGCGGCGACGCAAAGCGGTTCCGGCAAGACGACCATCGTGACCGGACTTTTGGCGGCGTTCAAAGCGCAGGGACTCAAGGTGCAGTCCTACAAAATTGGGCCGGACTACATCGATCCCGGCTATCACGCTCTGGCCAGCGGTCGTCCGGCCCACAACCTTGATACCTGGCTGGTCCCGGAGGAAAAGCTGCCGGACATTTTCCAGCGTACCGCCAGCGACGCTGATATTGCCGTCATCGAGGGGGTCATGGGGCTTTACGATGGTGGCCGGAACGGCGTCAGCTCCACTGCCGCTGTGGCAAAACTCCTGAATGCACCGGTGCTCCTCGTCATCAACGCCAAGTCGATGGGCGAATCGGCGGCAGCATTGGCCTTGGGGTTTCGCGCATACGACCCGGCGGTGAAGCTGGCCGGCGTCATCCTGAACCGACTGGGCTCCCCCACCCACCGCGAGATGATTGAAGAAGCGCTGGCCCGAATCGATATCCCGGTCTTGGGAGCGGTCTTCCGCAACGAGGCAATGACGATGCCGGAGCGCCATCTGGGGCTTGTCCCGGTGGAAGAAAACGTGCGGGAAAAGGAGACCGTAGCGGAAATTGGCCGTACGGTCGCCTCCCAGGTCAATCTGGACAATATACGCCAGCTGGCCGAGAGTGCACCGCCGCTGGAATATCCCGAAACCGCCGCGGTGCCTGCCAGACGGCGGGCGCGGATAGCGGTGGCAAAAGACGAGGCGTTTTCCTTCTACTACCCTGAAAGCCTCCAGGTATTAGAGACGCAGGGTGCTGATATCCAACCCTTCAGCCCGCTCCACGACGCCGCTCTGCCGGAAACGGACGGCCTGCTCTTAGGCGGCGGCTTTCCCGAGATGTTCGCCAAGGAGCTTTACGCCAACACCGCGATGCGTGATTCCATCCGTCGGGCGGCAGCGGCTGGATTGCCCATCTACGCCGAGTGCGGGGGATTCATGTACCTGATGCGTGAAATGATGGACTTCGACGGCAACGCCTATCCGATGCTGGGCATCATCCCCGGCAGCGTGGTCATGAACCGGCGATTGCAGACAGTCGGGTACGTGACGGCCGAAATGCTCTGCGACACAATCCTGGGGCCGAAGGGGACAGTCCTCAAAGGCCACGAGTTCCATTTTTCCTCGGAAACCGCGCCGGACGACGCGGCGAATTATCCGCGGGCATTTTCCTTCCGCCGTTCACGGCGGCCGGATCCCTATGACGCCGGCTATGCCCGCAGGAATATCCTGGGCTCGTATCTGCATCTTCACTTCGCGGGCTGCCCACAGGCGGCGGCGCACTTTGTCGATGTCTGCGAGACCTTTCGCCGGCAGGAGGCTTGAATATGGGAAAGATCGTTTTAGTCACCGGAGGAGCCCGGAGCGGCAAGAGCCGCTTTGCCGAGCAGTACGCCGCCCGGAACGGCCGGCAAGTGGCCTATATCGCTACTGCCGAGATATACGACAGCGAAATGGAGTTCCGCGTGAAACTCCATCGTCAGCGCCGCCCGGCGGATTGGAAAACCTATGAGGCGCCCTATGACGCCCATGAGACCCTGACAGAAGCGGCCCACAACGGAGTGGATATGGTGCTCTTTGACTGCCTGACACTCTATGTCAGCAATTTTCTCTGCTCTCTGGAGAGTATCGCCGATTCCCACCGCAACTACATGCTGGCGAAAGAAAAGATTGACCTCCTTCTGGCGGCAGCAAAGGAAAGTCCGGGAACGACAATCTTCGTGACCAACGAAGTCGGAAGCGGCATCGTGCCGGAGAATCACCTTTCCCGTGAGTACCGGGATATCGTTGGAATCGTGAACCAGTGGGTAGGCCGGGCCGCCGATGAGGTCTATCTGGTGACCTGCGGCCTCGCGGTCAACATCAAGCATCTGGCGGAATCCTGGGAGGAATAGCGTATGGCGGAATTCATCATGCTACAGGGTACCAGTTCCCATGTGGGAAAGAGCATCCTGGCGACGGCCCTCTGCCGAATCTTCTATCAGGACGGCCGCCATGTAACGCCCTTCAAGGCGCAGAATATGGCTCTCAACTCCTATGTGACCAAGGATGGCGGGGAAATGGGCCGGGCCCAGGTAGCTCAGGCGGAAGCGGCGTGCCTGGAGCCAGCTGTCGATATGAATCCGATTCTCCTCAAACCCACGGGGAACGCCTGCTCCCAGGTTGTACTCCTGGGCAAGCCCATTGGCAACATGTCGGCGAAGGAATATCATAAGGGCTACTCCGTAAAGCTCTTCGGAGTGGTCAAAGCTGCGCTGGCCCGCCTGCAGTCTGAGTATGACACCATCGTCATCGAAGGCGCGGGCAGCCCGGCGGAGGTGAACCTCCGAGACAACGATATCGTGAATATGCGGGTGGCGCGCTATCTGAACGCACCGGTCCTGCTGATCGCCGACATCGACCGGGGCGGGGCTCTGGCCTCGCTGGTGGGCACGCTGGAGCTCCTGACCGACGAGGAACGGGCCCTGGTGAAGGGACTCATCATCAACAAATTCCGTGGTGACGTGAGCCTCCTGACCCCGGCCGTTGATTTCCTGGAAAAGAAGACCGGTAAACCCGTCCTTGGTATCGTCCCCCATATCGAGCATCTGGGTATCGATGACGAAGACTCGGTTTCCCTCGACGACA
>JAEEGN010000009.1 GCA_016280345.1 Selenomonadaceae bacterium
GCAGGGACATGTCTCATGGCATTCCCGTTTTGTCTGTCGGTTAATTATACCATAGGAAAAAGCCGCGTCAACCGGGAGGGGCGTTCCTTCGATGTACGAAACAGCAGGATTTTCCCCGGCTTTGTCGAATGTAATAAAAGCGCGGATGTCTGCGCGAATCCTGTATGGTTTCATTTTAGGCGCTCCATCAGAATGTGTGGAAAACCACCATGTCAAATCACCTGTAAACATTGAGGCATCCTTTGCCGCGATATGCAGCAGCGTCCGCGGCGGAGACGGGTGAATGGGACGGCAGGACGCCGGGGCGAAGTTTGGGAAAGCGGGAGAAGAGGCGGTTTTCCGGGAAAAGGAGGACTTGGTTGTTTTCCTGCGCGTGGTGATTGTCAAAAGCGGATAAAGCGTGTAAAATATTGAACGTATGGGATGAGTTGGCCCTGCTGCCCGGAGTTTGCCGTCATGATACGGTGAAGCGCACGGTGACGCCGCGCCTTTACGGGCGGGGCATCCTGATAGGCGGGGGCTTCTGCGCCGGGGCGCACCCGTGAGGGAGAACGCTATGCCGTTTCGGGCCGGGGAAAGAGCGCGTGAGAAGGTGATCGATTGTTTGCCAGAACATACGGGGCGACGACACTGGGCGTCAACGGCGTCCTGATCGGCGTGGAGGTGGACGTTTCCGGCGGTTTTCCCGCTTTCGACGTCGTCGGCCTTTTGGAGACGGCGGTCAAGGAGTCGAAGGAGCGGGTACGGACCGCCATCAAGAACTCCGGTCTCCGGATACAGCCGCAGAAGGTCACGATCAACCTCGCGCCCGCCGATATCCGCAAGGACAGTCCGGGGCTTGATCTGCCGATTGCCGTCGGCCTTCTGACCGGTTACGGGGAGATTGCCCAGGAAAGGGTGGACGGCAGCCTTTTCGCGGCGGAGCTGTCGCTGGAGGGTGAGCTCCGGGGCATCCGCGGCGTCCTGCCGATGGCGATCCATGCCCGGGAGCAGGGCCTGAAAAAGTTTTACGTAGCGCCGGAAAACGTCAATGAGGCGCTGCTGGTGGACGGCATCGAAGTCTATGGCGTCCGCACGCTCCGGGAGCTGACGGAGCATCTGACGGGGCGGCGCGCGCTCCTGCCGGCAGCGGCGGATCCCGGTATCTGGAACCGGGAGGAGACCTTTGCCGAGGACGATTTCGCCGACGTGCAGGGGCAGTTTCAGGCGAAACGCGCTCTGGAGATCGCCGCGGCCGGCAGCCACAACGTATTGATGATCGGTGTGCCGGGCGCGGGCAAGACCATGCTGGCCCGGCGTCTGAGCTCAATCCTTCCGGCCATGACCCGGGAGGAAGCCCTGGAAGTTACGAAGATATACAGTATCGCCGGCCTTCTGCCCCGTGACGGCGGACTCGTTGCCAAGCGCCCCTTCCGGAGCCCGCATCATACCACTTCCGCTGCTGCCATCATCGGCGGCGGGAGCATACCGCGCCCGGGCGAGGTCACTCTCAGCCATAACGGCGTTTTATTTTTGGACGAACTGCCGGAATTCGCCAAGGCGGTGCTGGAGGTGTTGCGCCAGCCGCTGGAGGACGGGATGGTGACGGTGTCCCGCGTGAACGCGACGCTGACTTTCCCCTCCCAAATGCTGTTGGTCTGCGCCATGAATCCCTGCCCCTGCGGCTACCGGGGCGACAAGGAAAAGCCCTGCGCCTGCACGCCCAACGAGATCAAGCGCTATACCCGGAAGATTTCCGGGCCGCTCCTCGACCGCATCGACATCCATATCCGGGTGCCGCGGGTGGAATACAAGGAGATGGTATCGGTCAAGCCGGCGGAGTCCTCGAAGGCCATCCGGCAGCGGGTGACGGCGGCGCGGGATATCCAGCTGTCGCGGCTCGGGCGCTACAATATCTTTGCCAACGCCCAGATGACGCACGCCATGCTGAAGGAGCTCTGCCCGGTGACGGATACGGGGCAGGCGCTTTTGGAGCAGGTGTTCAAGAAGATGAACCTGTCGGCCCGCTCCTACGACCGCATCCTGAAGGTCGCCCGCACCATCGCGGATCTGGACGCCGCCGAAGTCATTCAGGACCGCCATATCGCCGAGGCGATCCAGCTCCGGGGCGATCTCGGACTTGATTTTGCATGAGAGGAGAGGGCGGAATGATTACGGGCCAAACGAAGAATCTGGGCGTCATCGGCTATCCCATCGCCCATTCCCTGTCGCCGGCCATGCAGAATGCCGCGCTGCGGGCGGCGGGGCTGGACTATGTCTATATCGCCATGCCGGTGGCGCCGGACTGCCTGAAAGATGCGGTGAACGGCCTCCGGAGCCTCGGCTTTCGGGGCTTCAACGTCACGATTCCCCATAAGACGGCCATCATTCCCCTGCTGGATGAGATCGACGAGGACGCGTCCCTGATCGGCGCCGTGAATACGGTGGTCCGGGAGGGTGACCGGCTGATCGGGCACAATACCGACGTGTCCGGGTTCATCGGCGCTTTGCGGGACAAGGGCTTTTCTCCGCGGGGCAAGCGGGCGGTTCTGCTGGGAGCGGGCGGCGCGGCCCGGGCGGTTGTCCGGGGCTTGCTGAAAGAGGGCGTCTCTTCGCTGGCTATAGGCGTCCGCAACCCGGCCAGGGCGCAGGAACTGGTGCGGCAGTTCTCCGGTGCCTCTGCCATCGCCGCTTTTGACTGGCAGAGCGATTCTTTCCGGCAGGAGATGGCGGCGGTGGACCTGTTGGTCAATACGACGCCGTTGGGCATGTTCCCGCGGGTGGAGGAGAGCCCCCCGGTGGACTGGGCCGGCATGCGGCGGGACGCCTTCGTCTATGACATCATCTATACGCCGGAAGAGACGCGGTTCCTGCGGGCGGCGGCCGAGCATGGCTGCCCGGTTCTGAACGGCGTCCCCATGCTGGTGGGACAGGGCGCGGCGGCTTTTCGCCTCTGGACCGGACAGGCGGCGGACCAGGCCGTCATGCGGCAGGCCCTGCGGGAGGCTCTGGGCCGCTGATGCAGCCGGAGGGTTTACGGTGAGAAAAGTGCAGATGGAAAAGACGCAATTCCAGACGTTGGTGAGCCAAAGTCTCATGGGCCTGAGCCCCGGCCGCGGGACGAGCCCGGCGCTGTCGGCCACGGCGGCGGCTCCGATGATCCGCCTGGTAGATCGCATCATCCACGACGCCATTGACCAGCGGAGCAGCGACATCCATGTGGAGCCTGTGCCGGGCGCGCTCCGCATCCGCTTCCGGGTGGACGGGACTTTGCGGGAACCGTATCCGCCGCTTCCGGCGCAGTTGAAGGAGACGATGGTCTCACGCATCAAGGTCATGGCGCGGTTGAATACCGCCGAGCACCGCCTGCCGCAGGACGGCCGGTTCACTTATGATTACGGCGGCGTCCCGGTGGACGTCCGGGTGGCGTCGATGCCGGTGGTGGACGGGGAGAAAGTGGTCCTGCGGCTTCTGAGCGGCGCCCGCCGGCTGCTGCATCTGAGCGAGATGGAGTGTTCCCCGGAGAATGAGAGCCTGTTCCGCCGCTGGTGTCACGCGCCCTACGGCCTCATCCTGAACGTGGGGCCGGTGAATTCCGGGAAGACCACCACGCTGTACGCGGCCCTCAACGAGCTCAACGTCCCGGAGAAGAATATCGTGTCCATCGAGGACCCGGTGGAGTATTATCTGGAGGGCGTCAATCAGATGCAGGTGAACCCGCAGATCTCGCTGTCCTTTGCCGCCGGTCTTCGGGCCATTCTGCGGCAGGATTTCGACGTCTGCATGGTGGGCGAGATCCGCGACGAGGAGACGGCGGATATCGCGGTCAAAGCGGCGCTGACCGGGCGGCTGATGCTGACGACGCTTCATACCGCGAACGCCGTGGACGCGATTTTCCGCCTGCTGGATATGGGCGTCAAGCCCTATTTCCTGTTTGCCGCTTTGCTGGGAATCGTCGCCCAGCGCCTGGTCCGGCGTTTGTGTCCCAAGTGCCGCCGGGCGTTCACGGTGACGGCGGGTTCCACGGAAGCGGCCTCCCTGGGACCGCTTTTCGCGGAGGGCGTCACGGCCTATCGTCCCGGCGGCTGCGAGGAATGTGGCGGAACGGGCTACAGCGGGCGGATGGCGATCCAGGAGCTCCTGCCGGTGACGGAAGAATTGCAGCGGGCGGTCCTGGCCGGCGCGAACCGCCGCGAGACGAGCGAGCTGGCCCGCCGGGCCGGCATGACGACTTTGGCGGAGGACGGCTTCCGCAAGGCGATGGCCGGCGAGACATCGATCGACGAAGTGAGGCGGGTCGTTTATGGCTCCATTTGACGAGGCCGCCTGGGACGCGCTCTTGTCCCGGGCGGTGGCGGCCGGGGCGTCGGATATCCATTTGGCAGCGGAGACGCCGGCGTTTATCCGGGCGGAGGGAAAGCTGCAGAAAATCCCGGAGGCGGTCGCCTCCGCGGCGGACGTGGAGGCGCTGTTGGATCGCCTGCTCTCGCCGCGTCAGCAGCAGCGGTACCGGGAGCGATTTGAGGCCGACTTCGCTTACGCGCACGGCGGTCAGCGCTACCGGGTGAATGCCTTCCGGCAGCGCACAGGGCCGGCGCTGGCGCTGCGGCGGATTCCCGGGTCCATTCCCCTTTTGCGGGATCTGGGGACGCCGGCGGTGATGGAAGAGTATTTGCAGGAGGAGACAGGTCTCCTTCTGGTCACCGGCCGGGCCGGTTCGGGCAAGACCACGACGCTGGCGTCCTATCTGGACGCGATCAACGGGACGCGGGCGGCGCATATCATAACGCTGGAGGACCCGGTCGAGTATGTCCATACGTCCCGGCACAGCCTGATCAGCCAGCGGGAACTCGATACGGATTTCTTTTCCTTTGCCGGCGCCTTGCGGAGCGCGCTGCGGGAGGACCCGGATATCCTGCTGGTCGGGGAGCTGCGGGACGCGGATACCATCGCCACCGCTCTGAGCGCGGCGGAAACCGGCCACCTCGTGCTGGCCAGCCTCCATACCCAGACGGCGGCGGAGGCGGTGCTGCGGATTGAGAGCTTTTTCCCGCCGGAACAGCAGTTACAGATTCGTTACCAGCTGGCGGCGGTCCTTCAACTTGTCGTTTCCCAGCGGCTGCTGCCGGCGGTGGGCGGGGGACGCGTCTGCGCGGCCGAGGTAGTGGCGGCGACAGCGGCGGTCCGCAATCTGGTCCGCCAGGGAAAGGTCCAGCAGCTGCCGTCGGCAATCCTGTCGGGCGCGGCCCGGGGGATGACGACCATGAGCCGGGCTGTCGGGGAGCTTCGCGCCGCGGGACGGATTTCCGGAGAAACCGCCAGCCGGTATTTGCCGTAAGACAGGAGAGCGATGCCGTGCCCAGTTTTTACTATACGGCCAGAGATGCCCAGGGGACGTTGCGCCAGGATACGATTACGGCGCCTACGGAAAAGGACGCGGCGGCGGCGGTCCTCCAGCAGGGGCTTTTCCTGGTCCGGCTGCGAACGCCTTCGGCCTGGGACCATATCCGTCAGTTCCTGCGGAGCCGGATGGCCCGTCACGACCGGATGATCTTTTTCCGTCAGCTTTCCGTGATGGTGCAGGCGGGCATGACGCTCAGCGAAAGCCTGAAGGTCCTGTCGGAGCAGGAAGCGGCGCCGCCGCTGAAGCGGATAGCGCGGGCGCTTTACGCGCGGGTGCAGGGAGGAAGCTCGCTTTCTGAGGCCATGAAGCGACAGGACGGCGTTTTCCCGCGCCTGGCGGTATATCTGGTAAGCATGGGCGAGATCAGCGGCAACCTGGACATCGTCTTGGGACAGCTGGCGGACCACCTGGAGGAGCAGTACGTTTCCCGGACGAAGCTGATTACGCTGATGCTCTATCCGATGGTCCTCCTGACCGCGGTCGTCGTGGCGGCGGTGTTTCTGGTCGTTTA
>JAEEGN010000096.1 GCA_016280345.1 Selenomonadaceae bacterium
GACGCGCCAGACGTCAACGATGGGCCGGGGATCCTTGATGGCGATTTCGAGGTCGATATCGTCGGGAACGTCGGCGACGTGTCCCAGGACCGTAAAAGTAAGCGTGCCGCCCCCGGCAGAGGCCAGGAGATAGACGGCATGGGGCAGGGAGTTGCGGAAGCAGAAGTCGATCTGCCCGTCCGCCACGGTGGCGTCAAGACCGGCGGGCACGTAGCCGGAGGGATAGAAGTGCGAGGTCCGCTGGGTGGGCGTGAGGTCCGCCAGCAGGATGGCGTTGTAAAGCGTCGAGCTGACCTGGCAGACACCGCCGCCGATGTCCTGTTCGATCTTGCCGTTGACGATGACCGGCGCCGTCTGGTAGCCCGCCCCGGCGACCCGGCCGCCGACCACGCCGTTGAAGGAAATTTCCGCGCCGCTCCTGACCAGCACGCCGTCCATGGCTGCCGTCGCGATCTCGATGTTGCGTCCGCGGCTGGAGGAAGGATCGTAATATGTAGAATAGGAAGACAGTTCGCCGTCGATGGGGGAAAGGACGCCGGCAGAGACGGCGGGCAGCATCTCGGCGGGAGCGAGCTCCAGTCGCTGCGGCAGGTCGAGCGCCAGCAGGGCGGGCTTGAGCGCCTCAGCCAGCGCCGCCGTATCGAGCTTGCGTCCCGTAACTTCCGGGGTGATATGAACGCGGGCTCCGTCCCAGAAAAGCGTAGCGTCCCGCGGTTCGGCATTTACCCTGGAAGCAATCCCCTCCAGCCAGGCCGCGAGTTTCTTCTCGTCCAGGCGTATCACCAGCGGCATATCCCGCCCGTGCAGCGCGCAGAGCACGAGATCCCTCACCCGGTCCGCCAACTGCTCGCCCCGCCCGATCCGGTAAGCGGCTTCGGCAGCGGCCGCCGCGTCCGCGGTGAGGCCGATTTCTGCCGGCGACGCCTCGAAGGTCTGGCCGCTAAAAGACGCGACGACCGCCGGCGACGGAATCTTCTCCGCCGCTCGCTTCTCGAACTGGGCCGCTGCTTCTTCCCGGGTGAGACCGCTCAGGGGATACTGCCCCGTCTTGAGGCCGAAGGCCGTCAGATCCTGCCGGATAAAACCCGTCAAGCCAAGAAAGACCACGCTCAAAAGAAACGCGGCCACGGCCAGGAATGACGCGAACAGGAGCAGGGGGCGCGACTTCATTGGAAAAAACTCCTTGCTGATGGATTGCTGCACGTACAAAGAAAGGCTGTCGTCAAAGACCGGGGCGGCAACGACAGCCTTTCCTGTTTGTCATGCGCTGACAGTCAGCCGGGCCGTAAACCCGGCTGCGATATTACTGAATATTCATGGAAAGCTCGATGAACTTATTGGCCAGCTTCGCTTTCTGCAGGACTTCCTCGGTGATATCGGCACCGGCCTTGACGATGACGACGCCGGTATCGGTCACGATATCGCGGGCGGCCTTCTTGCCCAGGAGGAAGCGGCGATGGCGTTCCTCCGTAGCCTTGTCGGCGGCGGATTCTGCCGGCTTCGCGGGCTCCGGTTTCGGCGGCTCAGGCTCGGGGGCCGGCGCGGGTTCGGGCTCCGGCGCGGGGGTCGGCTCCGGGGCAGGCTCCGGCTCAGACGCCGGTTCGGGCTCGGGGGCCGGCGCGGGCTCCGGGGCAGGCTCCGGCATTACCGGCTCAGTTTTTTTTTCTTCCTCCTCCGGCGGGTCGATGACCGTGACCTGCTTGCCGAAAATGGAAATCTGGTCGGCCGCGATCTCCGACTCGGTGCCGTCCTCAGCGATGATGGCGCATTTCTCCACGCGGCCGCCTTCGCCGATGAAGATCTCGGAGACCTTGCCCTGGATCGTGCCGGACTTCGTGATGGCCTTTGTGCCGATGATGCGGATATTGGCGTCCAGCATGGCCTCGTAATCGCTGGCGTCCTCCAGGGTCAGGATGTTCTCGCTGGAGGTGATGGTCACGGCGTCATGGCCGATGGCGATAACCGACGAATAGGGAAGCAACTTGACCCCGCGGTACCAGTCCTCGTCCTCGATGGTGATGGCCGCGACGACGCCGTTCTTGGCATCGATGAGAAGCGTCTTGCTCATGCCGAGCTCGCGCCCCTCGGTGATGCTGATGATCGGCAGGTTCAGGATCTCTACGCTTTTCTTTGTCATGGATATTCCTCCTAATGCTGAAATGGTTGTCCGGTTGTCCGGTCCGCGAAGGCGGACTCGATCTCCTCCAGATACCCGGACGGAATCCTGTTAAACGGCAGATTGGGCGCGTCATGCCGCGCCAATATATGGGAAACGGTATCGAGGTAATCGATATTACGGGAGAAATCCGCCTCGATGCCGCTCTGCCCTTGAATGACCGGGAGCTTGAGCGCCCGCCGGTAAACGCCGATGGCTTCGCTGTAAGCGCCGTTTTCTTTATAGATATTGCCGAGCTCGATGACGATGAACGGCGCGTAAGAATCGTCCTGATAGCCCGCCAGAGCCTTCTCGTAGGCAACGATGGCCGGGCCGAACTGGTGCCGGCTCTTGCGGTCGTAAGCGAAATCGAGGAACTCGTCCAGCGTGGTGAAGTCCTTGATCTCGTCGAGCGCCGCGGCTCGCTCGGTCTCGCTGATTTCCACGGCGGCGCAAATTGGGGGCGCCGGTTCCTCGCGCTCCGGTCCCTCCGCCGCTGCCGACTCTTCGGCCGTTGCTTCCCCGGCCGCAGGTTCTTCTGCCGTCGGTTCCTCGTCGGCAGCCGCTTCTTCGGCCACTGGCGCTTCCGCCGCTACCGGCTCTCCTTCGGCAGGCGCTTCGGGTTCGGCCGCCGTCACTTCGCTGCTTTCCCCGGCCATTGGCTCTTCGGCAACCGATTCTTCGGACGCCGGCTCTTCCGCCGCGACCGGTTCCTCTTCGGCAACCGCTTCGGGTTCAGCGGCCATTGTTTCGCCGCTTTCCTCAGCCACCGGTTCTTCGACCACCGATTTCTCGGCTTCTGGCGCTTCCGCCGCTACCGGTTCTTCTTCGACAAGCGCTTCGGGTTCGGCGGCCGTCGCTACGCCGGATTCCTCGGCCACCGGTTCTTCGGCCGTCGCTTTCTCGGCTTCTGGCCCTTCCGCCGCGGCCGGTTCCTCTTCGATACCCGCTTCGGGTTCGGCAGCTATTGTTTCGCCGCTTTCCTAGGCCACCGGTTCTTCGGCCGCCGATTCCTCGGCTTCTGGCGCTTCCGCCGCGGCCGGTTCTTCTTCGACAAGCGCTTCGGATTCAGCGGCCATTGCTTCGCCGCTCTCCTCGGCCGCTGGCTCTTCGGCCGTCGCTTTCTCAGCTTCTGGCGCTTCCGCCGCGGCCGGTTCTTCTTCGACAGGCGCTTCGGGTTCGGCGGCCATTGCTTCGCCGCTTTCCTCGGCCGCTGGCTCTTCGGCCACCGGTGCCCCGGCGACCGATTCTTCGGTCTCCGGCCCTTCCGTCTCCGCCGTTGCCTCGTCTTCCGATGAGGTTTCCGACGCCGGAGACGGCTCCTCCAGGCTCAGGTCGATGGCCAGGCCTCCGGCCATTGCCGCCTGCTGTCCGCGGCGCAGGAGGTACTCGTTGAAGCCGGTGACCAGTGCCGCCGCCACGAAAACCAGAACAATCACCACTGCCAGATGATCCAGGGTGAGATACATGGAAAGGGCAATCGAAGCGAAATTCACGATGACCGCCAGCACACCGCAAAGCACCAGTGCCCAGCGGCTCACCTTCAGCCCGACGAAGCGGGCGGCCCGATAGACGAGCAGAATCGAAGCCGCCATGATGACGAAGGTTATCAGAAAATAAAGCATCGGCGCTCACTCCATGGAACAGCGAATCCATCGCGGCTATATCCATACTTGTTAAAATTCGACAGGAGAAAGGAAAGTCCTGCCGCCAGAAGAATTTTTCCCGGCCCGCAACACAGACATTATGCCCCCGGAAAATGTATTCCCGCTAAGTGTTCATATTGCACCATATCCGCCAGTTTCGCCTTCGCCCTTCGGGCTCGCCTCTCCAAGCGGTCAGGTGTATATTCAGCACTAAGCTCCCCCTTCGCTTCGCTCGGGCTCGCTAAGTGTTCATATTATATCATCATTTTCTTAATCTGTCATTGTGGCAAAAAGCAGGGAAAATTATTCCTCTGTCGAATAGAGTCCATAAGGTATTTTTTCTTCTCTCACGAAAGGAGCTGAGCCGAATGATAGAAGCGATTTTCCCGGCGCCCGGACCGACCGGCCTGCACGCGCGGACCGCGGGGCTGCTGATGAAAGCGGCGTCGGCCTTCAAGGCGCGGATTGACGTTTCGGCCAACGGCCGGACGGCCGACGCGAAAAGCGTCATGGGACTGCTGGCGCTGGGCGCCGAGGCTGGCACGCCGCTGACCATCCGGGCGGACGGGCCGGAGGCGGAGCAGGCGGTGAAAGCCATCGGCGCTTTCCTGACGGGTAAACCCATAAAATGAGCCATACACGAAAAAAGCAAAGCGCCGCTGGCAGGAAAGCGGCGCTTTGCTATGAATCGGCCGCCCGGCGGGAACAGGCTTCTTTTTCCGGTCCCGCCGGGCGTGAGAAAAGGAGCCGTTGGAATGAAGCTTAAAGGAATCGGCGTTTCCCCCGGCATCGCCCACGGCCGGATTTACCGCCCCGGCGAAAGCGGGGAACCGCGGCCGGAGACGTACGTGCCGGGAACGCCATCGGAGGAGCAGGCGCGTCTTTCCGCGGCTTCCGCGGAATTGGCGGCGCGGCTGAACAAAGCCGCCGACACGCGCCGGCGGCAGGGGGAAACGGAGACGGCGGATATCCTGGAGGTCCACGCTTTGATGGCGGCCGATCCGGAACTCCTGCAAAGCGCCGAACGGGAAATCGCGGCCGGACACGACGCGCCGGCCGCTGTCCTCGCCGCCGCCGAAGAACAAGCCGCCCGGCTGGAATCGCTGAAAGACGATTACCTCCGGGAACGGGCCGCCGACGTACGGGACATCGGCCGGTCACTGGTGCGGACGCTCACCGGCGGCGAGGAAACGCTGCCCGAGGGGCCGCTCCTGATCACCGGGCAGGAAATCTCCCCTGAGCTTCTGGGAGAGCTGCCGGCCGGACGGCTGGCGGGCGTCCTTTTGGGCGGCGGCAGCGCCACGGTCCACGCGGCAATCCTGGCGAAGGCCCGGGGGATTCCGGCCGTCGCGGGCCTGGGCGCGGCGCTGGACCAGCTGAAGGAAGGAATGACGGCGCTGATGGACGGCAACGCCGGCACCGTGAATACCGCGCCCACGGCAGCCGATATCGCGGCGGCCGAAACGGCGGTCATCGCCGCCCGGCGGGAGGCGGAAAAGCAACGGGAATGGGCCGGCGTCAGCGCCATTACCCGGGATGGCGTCAAGATCCGCCTGTTCGCCAACGCGTCCGTCGCCGCCGAAGTGAAGGCCGCGATGGACGCCGGCGCCGAGGGCATCGGTCTCCTGCGTTCGGAGTTCCTGTTCTTCGGACGGGACACCCTGCCGGATGAAGAAGAGCAGTACCGGGCTTACCGGGCCGCTGTCGAAGCCGCCGGAGGAAAGCCCTGCGCCATCCGCACGCTGGACGTCGGCGGCGACAAGCCCCTCAAGGCTCTGCCGCTGCCCCGGGAGGAAAACCCGTTCCTGGGGCAGCGGGCCATCCGGGTCAGCCTCGCCCGCCCCGGCCTGTTCCGCACCCAGCTGCGGGCCATCCTGCGAGCGGGCGCGGCCGGACCGGTTTCCATCCTGTTGCCGATGGTCACCGACGCGTCGGAAGTCGTGGCGGCGCGGGAACACATCGCCGCCTGTTGCCATGACCTTCAGCGGGCAGGCATTTCCTTCGCCGAAAACGTCCCCCTGGGCGTCATGGTGGAGACGCCGGCGGCGGCCCTGCTGGCGTCGTCGCTGGGAAAGCACTGCGATTTCTTCAGTCTCGGCACCAACGACCTCACCCAGTACGCTTTGGCCGCAGACCGCTCGAACCCGGCGATGGCCGGGCTGGGAGACTATCTGCACCCGGCCGTGCTGCGGCTCATCGGCTTCACCGTGCAGGGCGGCGGCGAGGCCGGAATTCCCGTCTCGGTCTGCGGCGAGATGGCGGCCGACCCTCTGGCGGCACCGCTCCTGCTGGCCCTCGGTGTAAGCGATCTCTCTCTGGCACCGGCCGCCTTTCCCCGGGTGAAGCGGGCCGTCTGCCGGATTACGATGCCCGAAGCGCGGGCGCTTTTGGAATCCGCGATGAACATGCCCACCGCCGCCGCGGTGCGGGACTTTCTGCAAAGCAAGTTGCCGGAATGAAACGGGATTCCCGCTTGAAGAATTGACGTCCGATACAAATCGCCAATAAAAACCTCACACCCGCGCCACGTTGGCGAAATGGCGCTTATACTGCAGCGTCAGGACGCGCCGCATATAGGCCAGGTCCTCCTCCTGGGCCATGGTTTCCGCCGCCGCCTGCCGGGCTTTGAGCAGGATGGCGGTATCCCGCAGCACGTTGGCGATCTTGAGGTCGCCCAGACCGTGCTGCATGGCCCCGAAGAACTGCCCCGGCCCCCGGACCCGGAGGTCTTCCTCCGCCAGGTCGAAGCCGCTGGCGGTGCGCTCCAGAACCGTCAGCCGCTCCCAGGCGGCGGGGGAACTTCCCCCGGCGACCAGGATGCAGTAGGACGGAAACGGCCCCCGGCCGATGCGGCCCCGCAGCTGATGGAGCTGGGCCAGGCCGAAGCGGTCGGCGTTCTCCACCACCATGACCGTCGCGTTGGGCACGTTGACACCGACCTCGATGACCGTGGTGGCCACCAGAAGCTTTGTCTCTCCCTGATAAAAGGACTGCATGACGGCTTCCTTGTCCTTCGGTTTCAGCCGCCCGTGGACCAGGCCGCAGGGGACGCCGCGGAACAGTCCGCCGGTGAGTTCTTCATAAACCCGCTCCGCCGAGGGCAGGGCCGTTTCCTCCCCCTCCTCGATCAGCGGACAGACGACGTAGGCCTGCCGCCCCGCCAGCAGTTCCTTCTTCACGAACTGATAGATGAGCGGCCGCCGGGAGGCCGGACGGGCGAAGGTCCGGACCGGCTGCCGTCCGGGCGGCGGGCTCTCAATCCGGGAGACGTCGAGATCGCCGTACACCGTGAGCGTCATGGTGCGGGGGATGGGCGTCGCCGTCATGACCAGGACGTCCGGCGTCAGGGCGCCCTTCTTTGCCAGCGCCGCCCGCTGGGCGATGCCGAAGCGGTGCTGCTCGTCGGTCACCACGAGCCCCAGGGCGTCGTATTGCACCTTGTCCTGGATCAGGGCATGGGTGCCGATGACGATATCCGCTTCGTGGGCGGCGATTTGCTCCAGCGTTTCCCGGTGCTGCTTCGCCCCCAGCCGGCCCGACAGCAGGGCCAGACGGATGCCCGTGTCCTTCAGCATCTCCGTGAACGTATCGTAATGCTGCCGGGCCAGGATTTCCGTCGGCGCCATCAGCGCTCCCTGGTAGCCGTTCTCCACCGTCTTTACCAGCGCCAGAAGCGCGATGACGGTCTTGCCGGAGCCCACGTCGCCCTGCACCAGCCGCCGCATCGGCACCGGCTTTTCCATATCGGCGGCGATTTCCCGCCAGGTCCGCTGCTGTTCCTCCGTCAACCGGAAGGGTAAGGAAGCGTACACCCGCTCCACCAGCTGACTGTCCATCAGATGGCGGACCGCCTGCTCCTGTTGCTGGCTCTTTCGCTTCATCATCAGCAGGCCGCACTGGATGAGGTAAAGCTCCTCGAAGGCCAGCCGCGTCCGGGCCGCTTCCAGCGCCACCGGGTTGTCGGGAAAATGGATCCCGCGGAACGCGGCGGCCCGGTCCATGAGCTGATAGCGGCGGCGCACGGAATCCGGCAACACCTCCGGAATCGCCGGACATTCCGCCAGCAAGTGCCGCACCGCCTGGCGGAAGAACGCCTGCGTCAGCGACTCCGTCGCCGCGTAAACCGGCAGCATCCCGCGCGGCTCCGTCTCCGCCGCCGGATCCAGGATTTCCAGGGCCGCGAGATTCGTCATCGCCAGTCCTCCTTGTCCGCCGTAAGCGTAATCCGCTTTCCCCGTAGCCAGGACGCGCCGGCCCGGCAACAGCTTCTTCCGGAGAAAGGGCTGATTGAACCAGGTCAGCGACAGATAACCGGTCCCGTCGCTGAGGAACGC
>JAEEGN010000001.1 GCA_016280345.1 Selenomonadaceae bacterium
GTCCAGCGGGCCAGCGCGGCGGCGGCTTCGCGGGCGTCCTCGACGCGGTCGGTGGCATCGACGCCGCGCACGCCGGCCGCCTGCGCCTCCTCCAGGAGTTCCCAGAGATTGGCCAGAGCGATGATTTCCGAGGCGTTGCCGCGGATGATGGCGGGCTTGCGGTCCCGGAAGTATGTCAGGAGTTTCGTCCGCAGCGATCCCAGACCGATGCCCACGGGGTCGAGGACCCAGGGCTTTCCGGCGTCATGGAGGGCATCGGCCGTCCGGGGCAGCGTTTCCTCGTAGATGGGCAGCAGCGTCCCCATGTTGATATACATGGCGTCGCCCGCCGCCGCCATGCCCTCTCCCTCGTCCGGCAGGTACACCATCGCCGCCGAGCCGCCAACGGCGAGCTGCACGTTCGCCACCAGCTCGATGGTGACGGTGTTGGTAATGGACGCGGCCATCGGGTTCTTCGCTTTCACGGCGGCCACGGTCTCCCGCACCGCTGTCTGGATTTCCGCCTTCGTCATGGTAAAGCCTCCTCGCTCACGAACTAACGGAAAAGGCCATGCTCCCGGGAGAGCATGGCCTTTTCCGCGTATTGCTCCCTCCGGCAGTATGAGCTGCATCAGGTTCAAAGGGTCAGGCGCCCGCCTTCTCAACTCCGTCGTTGGAGTACCCCTGCAATCCGCTATCAACATATCATGACGCCGGCCGTTTGTCAAGGGGCAAGGAGCCGGCGCAGGACCCGGGCGCGCTCGCCCGCGATCCAGGCGCCGAGGGAGGCACCGGTGAGCCCGGGGGGCGCGTCCTTGGCCCGTACCGCCAGCATCGCGGCAATGAGTTCCTCGCCGCGTTCCAGAAACGGCGGCAGGCCACCGCGGTCTCCCCGGTCCGCCCGGATCACGTCCCGGAAATCACCGATGGATAGCGGCGATTTGTGGATGGCCAGCAGGAGATCGACGATTTTTTTCTCTTTCTTCAGATTCGCTTGCCGCATGTGCTGGGTGATGACGAGCCGGGCCGCCTGTCGCCATTTCACCGGCAGCGGGCGCGTCGCGTTCCACCGCTCCAGGATTGCGGCGCCGCGCTTGTCGTGGCCGTAGTGATGGGGGAGGTCAGAGAGCGGCGTATCGCCCTTGCCGACGTCGTGGACGAGGGCGCAGAAGCGGACCAGACGGTTGTCGTTCAGCGAGGCGGCGAGGTCCAGGGCGGCCAGGGTGTGTTCGAAGGCATCCCCCTCCGGGTGGTACCGGGGCGGCTGCGTTTTCCCGATCAGCCGGTGGATTTCCGGGAAGGTGACGTCGAGGAGACCGGCCCGTTCCAGCCAGCGGAAGAAGAGGCCGGGCCGCCGGGCTCCCAGGGCCTTTTCCAGCTCGCCGAAGACGCGCTCCCAGGGCTCCTCCGCCAGTTCGTCCCGCGCCTTTGCCATCATGGCCACGGTGTCCGGGGCGATTTCATATTCCAGCTGGGCCGCCTGCCGGGCCGCCCGCAGGGCCCGCACCGGGTCGTCAAGAAAATGGGGCGAGACGGCCCGGATGACGCGGTCACGGATGCCCCCTTGCCCGTCGTAGGGATCGATGAGGGTTTCCCCGGGCAGTTCCAGGGCCATGGCGTTGATGGTGGTGTCCCGTCGCCAGAGATCCTCCTCGATGGTGATGTCCGGCGCCGTCGAAAACGCGAAGCCGTGGTAGCCGCGCCCCTGTTTCCGTTCCGTCCGGGCCAGTGCGACCTCCGAAGAGACGCCGTCGATGGCGAGCAGATACACCGGAAAACTGCGGCCAACGCGCCGGGCCTCGGGAAAGAGCGCCGCGAAAGATTCGGCGGTGAGGCCCGTGACGACGTAGTCCTTGTCATGGGCCGGCTGCCCCCGGAGCCGGTCCCGCACGAAGCCGCCGACGATGAATCCGCGCCCGCCGGCACTTTGTATCCGGCTGATGAATTCTATTTCCGTCATGCTCCGGCCTCCCTCAAACAATTCTACTTTGAATCGACAGATAACGTGCCTAATTGGAATTTCATTGATGATTACTCCTTCCAGTAAGAGATTCCCATTGTTTCAGCCGTTCTTTGGCTTTTTTTTCTATATTCCATAGATGGAATGAGAGAACAAGAATTGCAATTACAAAATATATCCATGTTCTGCCCAAAATGTTATGCCATATTATCCCTTGGTTTGCTATTGCTATATCAAATATTATCTCATCTTTAATAGCAAATTGATACACATAATTCTTTGAGTGCCATATTTTAACTGGTTGGTTTACCCATTGTGAATCGTTCACTTTGTTTAGAAGAAGGCAGAAATAATAATTCCTCCAATCGCGTTCTCCACACGTGGATTCAATATAATAGTCAGTTCCTGTCCCTCTTCCTCCGTGTAGCACAAAGCCTCTCCCTTCCACTATTTGTAAATCATTAATCTCTTCGCAGTGTAGTTCGGGCGGGGTTAACCCTAAGTAAAAAGCGACAACAGATATAATTGCTGTCCAGCAGCATACTCTTTTCCAACGCCGATGCCTAAGGTAACGAAGTTCGCGTAAATTGGAGGCTAATTGCATACCTAAAATAAAAAGGATAAAACCTCCAGCTTGGCTTGTCTCGGAAATAATCCGATTTACGGGGAAAAAGACTAATCCTGGAAGTTCACGATAAAACACAAAGATTACAGCGCCAAGCAACATAAGACAAACTCCAAAAACCTTAATGACTATTTCATGTATTCTTTTCCGCATCATTATCGCCACATTTCATAATCATAGCAAAATTAGTCCATTTAATAATATATTCTCAATTTCGTCACAATTCATAAATCTCCTTCTTTTTGTTCCACTATAGTACTCGCCCCCGGAACACCTCTCCCTCAATCATCCTCACGTCCCCGATGGGAATCCTCGTCCCGTCTGTCAGCACCATCACCCGCTTCACCCCGTCCAGCACCTTCACTTTACCGGAGACTGTCACGTAGCGTCCCCCGGCTTTCCTCTCATCCGGGAGGAAGTAGGTCACCACTACCCTCGGCTGCTCCTTGATATGGCTCCCAATCACAGCCAGCCTGGCGTCAAGCATCTCACCCATGTCCTCACTGAGTTCGACCTTCTCCTCTGTCTCCCGCCCCGCTTCGCGTATCGCCTCCCCATACCCCGCCAGGGCGTCGAAGGCGGCGAACTGCGCGGCCCGTTTCCCTCTCGCCATCGGCGGGTGGAACTTCAAACCGGGGCGCGGGAGGCCGATAATTTCATCATAAGTAGTTCCATCTGCATTTGTATAACCATCTTTAACAAAGAGTTTTTTTCTGAAGAACCGGCATTGTTCATCCGACCCCCGACGGTGACAGGCTCGCCGATACCTCATTTTTCCCGCCGCTTTCATTTATTTCTCATGCGCGTTTACGATAATAAAATCAGGAGATTTGTATTTTTCGCGGGAGACGGGTCGCGGGAAGGTTATTCCGTTTCGGAATATGCCGGGCCGGAGACAGGATTTTCCCGATTGGCAAAGAAATCTAATCTATATAGGAAATTGCCGTCTGTCCCGCGGGATGGCGCGGCGTTGCGTCCGTCAAGGGGTTTTGCTTATGAACGGAGTCGAATACGATATCGCGTCGCTGGAGCTTCCCAGTCATATCCGGGGGTTCCTTTCGACACTGGCGCCGCTGGATGTGCTGGACATCCTGCTGGTCGCCACCATCATCTACAAGACGTATGAGATGCTGGAGGATACCAGGGCCATCACGCTGGTGAGGGGCCTCATCGTCCTCCTGGTGACGACGCTGATCTGCAATCTGTTGGAACTGCATGTCATTTACTGGCTTCTGCAGAAGGCGATGACTGTCCTGCTGGTGGCGCTGCCCATCGTCTTTCAGCCGGAACTGCGACGGACGCTGGAGCATCTGGGACAGGGAAAGTTTTTTGGCCGGTCGGCCTTCCTGAATGAGGAGGAGACCCGCCCCATCATCAACGGAGTGATTGATGCAGTTTTCAAGATGGCCCAGAATCATACCGGCGCTCTGATTGTGATGGAACGTGATATGGGCCTCAACGATATCTGCGCTACTGGTGTTCCCGTCGACGGACTGGTGACGGCGGCTTTTCTGGAAAATATTTTTGTTGTGAAAACACCGCTTCACGACGGAGCTGTCGTGATCCGGGGCAAGCGGATTATTGCCGCCGGCTGCATCCTGCCGCTGACGAATCGGGAGCTGCCTACGGAATTTGGTACCCGTCATCGGGCGGCCATCGGTCTTTCCGAGCAGTGCGACGCCCTGATCATTGTCGTCAGCGAGGAGACGGGTATCGTTTCCATCGTTGAGGATGGGCATATCCGTCGTCGCCAGACGCCGGAAATGATCAGGGAGTACCTGAAGCCGATCTTCGCGCCGGAGTCCGCCAGCGTCCGGGATGTGATCGCGAACTGGAGGAAGAAGTAAATGGGAGAGTGGCTGATAAACCTCGTTCGGCGCAAGCCCATCGTGAAGCTGTTGTCCCTGTTCGCGGCGACGGGACTCTGGTTCTTCGTGATGAACGAGCAGAACCCCATGATGGATTCTACCTTAAATATTCCGGTGACGATGGTGAACGTGCCGGAAAAAAGCAAGATCACGCCGGAATTTGATACCGTGCAGGTGAAACTGCGGGGGCCGCGCTCGGTATTCGCTTCCACCGGCCGGGATGAGATCAAGGCGGCGCTGGATCTTGTTTCCCTGGGGGAAGGGCGGCACCATTTGCGATTGCAGACGGTGGTGCCGCAAGGGATGGAGGTCATTTCCGTCCTACCGGATTCCATGGAGGTCATGATCGATCCGTATGTGCATAAGAAACTGCCCCTCAATCTGATCCGGACCGGGACGCCGGCGCCGGGCATGGCGGTCGCCGGCATGACGCCGGAGTCAGCCACGGTGACGGTCATTGGGCCGCACTCGGCGATGGATACTGTGGAGCAGGTGGTGGGCTATGTCAATCTGAATTCGGACCATAACACGGATTTTAACCTCGAGGTGCCGGTCCAGGCAATCAATAACCAGGGCAAGATCGTCGAGGAGGTGCGCGTCGTACCCAAATCCGTCGCGGTTCATGTGCAGCTCGCCCGCGGTCTTTCGCGGAAGGTGGTCGCCATCCGACCGGTGTTCGAGGGCATCGTGGCGGACGGCTATACGGTCAACGGCGCCAGGACGGATCCGACCCGCATTGAGATTGCCGGCGAGGCCACGGTGATTGAACGCATCACATCGCTGAATACCGCGCCGGTGGTCGTGACGAATCTCGGCGCCCCGGTCCGCCGCATTGTCAGCCTGGTACTGCCGGAGGGCGTTACCGTATCGAACAAGATGGTCGAAGTGTCGGTGGAGATCGTGAAAAAATGATGTTTCCCGGCACAATATAAGGGAATCCAACGGGGAGCCGTGACCGGCGGCGTACTGTCCCATAGCGGGCGGACGCCCCGGCGCGGCTCCTTCCGCTTGGTTCCCGGGACGCGTTGTCGGGAAGGAGGGGACCGCTTTTGATTCGATTGAGCAATCTGTTTGTGCCGCTGGAGGAAGAAACGTCGCTGGAGGAGATGGCGGCCCGCCGGCTCCGGCTGCCGCCTGCCGCGGTGCGGGAGGTCTTTGTCGTGCGGCGGGCCATCGACGCTCGTCGCTACCGGGGGGCGCCGCTGGGGTTTGTTTATGTGCTCGATATCCGGACGGCCGATGAGAAAGGGACGCTGCTGCGCTGGCGGCGGGACCGGCATATCGCCGCCGCGCCGCCGCCGGCACCTTCCGTTTGGGAGACGGCGGCCGCTTTCCGGGACGGCGGGCCGCGCCCCGTGGTCGTGGGCTTCGGCCCGGCGGGGATGTTCGCGGCGCTGCTTCTGGCTCGGGCGGGACTGTCGCCGCTGGTCCTGGAGCGGGGACGGAGTCTGGAGGAACGGCCGGCGGCGGTCAGCGCTTTCTGGCGCGGCGAAGCGCTGGACGAGCGGGCGAATGTCCAGTTCGGCGAAGGTGGCGCCGGGACTTTTTCCGACGGCAAGCTGACGACGCGGATCAGCGATCCGCTGATGGCGGATGTTCTGGCGACCTTCATCGCCGCCGGGGCACCGGAGGAGATACGCTGGCTCCATAAGCCCCATATCGGTACCGATCTCCTGCGGGACGTCGTCCGTCATATCCGTCAGGAAGTGCTGAAAGCCGGGGGCGAGGTTCGCTTCGCGGCCCAGGTGACCGATATCGTCCGGTCCCCGGAGGGGGCGCTGACGGAACTCATCGTCAACGGCAGCGAGCGTGTCACGGCGCCGGCCGTGTTCCTCGGCATCGGTCACTCCGCGCGGGATACCTATGAAATGCTCGGTCGCCGGGGCGCGGCTATGGAGCCCAAGGCCTTCGCCGCCGGGGTCCGCATCGAGCATCCCCAGGAGATGATCGATCGCGCGCAGTACGGGACGGATGCGGGCCATCCACTGTTGCCGCCGGCGGACTACGCCCTGACGTATAAGGACGGGGCGACGGGCCGGGGGGCATACTCCTTCTGCATGTGTCCCGGCGGGCAGGTGGTGGCGGCGGCTTCGGAACCGGGGCATCTCGTGACCAACGGCATGAGCCGCCAGGCCCGGGACTCGGGCGTAGCCAACGCGGCTCTGCTGGTGACGGTGACGCCGGCGGATTTCGGCGGCTCGGTGTCAGGTGGCATTGAGTTCCAGCGGCGCTGTGAGGCGTGGGCCTTTGCGGCCGGTGGCGGCGATTGGCGGGCTCCAGTGGAGACCGTGGGGGATTTCCTCAGGGGCCGGCCGGGCAGCCGGGATTTCCTGGTGCATCCGTCCTATCAGCCGGGGACGCGCCCCGCGGACCTTTCTGCCGGCCTGCCGGATTTCCTGGCGGCGGTGCTGGCCCGGGCACTGCCGGCCTTTGGGAAGCGGCTCCGGGGATTCGACGATCCGAGCGCGCCGCTCACTGGCGTGGAGACGCGGTCCTCGGCGCCTTGCCGCATCCTGCGGGACCGCGCACGCTACGAGTCGCTCTCGATTCCGGGGCTCTATCCGATCGGCGAGGGCGCGGGCTACGCCGGCGGCATCATGAGCGCCGCTGTGGACGGACTCAACGCGGGTCTTGCTTTTTTGCGGAAAATTGGGCATAATACATAATACAAAGAGAACGATAAATGCCGGGAGGGTATGACATGGCGAGACTTTTTGGGACCGACGGCGTGCGCGGCGAGGCAAACCTTGACCTGAAGCCGGAGCTGGCGTTCCAGCTGGGGCGGGCCGCGACGCTTTATTTCTGCGAGGGGAACTTTGACGGCGAGCCGCCCTGCATCCTGATCGGGCGCGATTCCCGCCTGTCCGGTCCGATGTTTGAGGCGGCGCTGGCAGCGGGGATATGCTCCGCCGGCGGACAGGCCATCATCGCCGGCATCATTCCCACGCCGGGCGTCGCCTACCTCACGAAGAAGATGGGCTTCCAGGCCGGCATCGTCGTCTCGGCTTCCCACAATCCTTTTTACGATAACGGCATCAAGTTCTTTGGCGGTGACGGCTACAAGCTGCCGGACGAGGTGGAGGACGAAATTGAGGTGCTGACGCAGGGCAGCGGCCCGGGCGATGATTTCTACCGGCCCCTCCAGACGCGGATCGGCGGCGTATTCTACCGGCCGGAACTGCTGGACGATTACGTGGAGTTTGTCCTTTCCACCGCCGATTACCGTCTGGACGGCCTGAAGATTGTCCTCGACTGCGCCAACGGCGCCGCCTACCAGGCGATGCCGAAGATCCTTTCGCGGCTCGGCGCCAATCTCACGGTGCTGAACGCCCATCCCAGCGGCATCAATATCAACGATAACTGCGGCTCGACGCATCTGGCGGCGTTGCAGAAAGCGGTGGTGACCCAGGGAGCGGATCTCGGCATCGCCCATGACGGCGACGCCGACCGTTGCCTCTGCGTCGATGAAACGGGAAAGGTCATGGACGGCGACCATCTGCTGATGATCTGCGGCCGGGCGCTGATGGCGGAAGGCCGGCTCGCCCGGAATACCATCGTCACGACGGTTATGGCGAACATTGGCTTCCATCAGGCGCTGAAGAAGGCCGGTGCCCGGGTCGAGGTCACTGGCGTCGGCGACCGCTACGTGCTGGAGAATATGCGGGAGAACAACTATTCGCTGGGCGGCGAGCAGTCGGGACACATCATCTTCGGCGACATCTCCACCACCGGCGACGGCCTTATCACGGCCCTGCAGGTACTCGGCGCGCTGAAGAAGAGCGGGAAGAAGGCCTCGGAGCTCAACGGGCTGATGGTGAGCTATCCGCAGCTTCTCGTCAACGTGAACGTGGGCTCCAAAGAAGGCTGGGAGGAAAAGGAGGCCATCCGGGCTGCGATCCGCGAAGCGGAGCGGGAACTGGGGGAGAACGGCCGCGTTCTGGTGCGTCCCTCGGGTACCGAGCCCTTGATCCGCGTCATGGCGGAGGGCCCCGACCAGGCGCAACTCGACCGCCTCTGCCACGCCATCGCCGACGTGGTGAAAGAGGCCTGTCCCCTGTAAAAGGAAAGAACGCAAAGAAACGGCCCGCCGGGATGACGGGCCGTTTTTTCGTGTTGTTTGCCCGGCGCGCACGTTTTCTAACCGGTGAAAGTCCGGAGTCTGCCCTGGTAGTGGGCAAGGCATAGCCGAACACCAAGGGTGTCCATCGTGAGGTGGAATCTGAAGGAAGGTGCAGGCAAACCTCTGGCCTGACGAACCCTAAAGGACTGGCTTCGCGTCGCCCTAAAGGACTAGCTTCGCGTCGCCCTAAAGGACTAGCTTCGCGTCGCGGCAGGCAGATGGAGGGAAAGAAACGTGTGGTACCCGGGGAGGTCTGCGCGGAACGCTTCGGGAGAGGCAAACGTGGTCGTGAGGCTGCGCGGAACGCGCAGAAGTCAGCAGAGGCCATAGCAGCCGAGAGGTGAAGTGCCGAATCAGCAGGAGTTCCAGGTACGACCGGGAAAAGGAAAACGACCGCAATGGCGGAAAATCTTGAGAACAAGAGATGCCTGCAAAAGGATAATGCGGAATACGAAAGATATGCAGGAGTGCCGAGGCCAATTTCGTTGAAAATATGGAAGGAACGGTGCACAAAGAAAGACTGATACACCTTGTTCCCGTGACAGGAACAGGATGTATCAGTCTGTGTACGTCAACTGGTGATACCGCCGTGTACCGAACGGTACGCACGGTGGTGTGAGGGGACGGGGGTAACCACCCTCTCCTGCATGATTCTCCCGGATTCCTCCGGGACGGCTTGCTTTCCGTGGAAAGGCGTACCATGGGACGCTTTCCCAACATCGGCGGGGCTCACGCCTGCAACCGGAACTGCTTGACGATCTGCTGCATTTCGGCGGAGAGCTTCGCCAGGGCGCGGCTTGCCGAAGCGATCTCGTCCATGCCCGCGGCCTGCTCCTCCGAGGCCGCCGAAACGCTTTGCGCGTCGTCTGCCATCGAGCGGGCCTGCTGCGAGACGTCTCCGGCATGGCTGGCGATTTCGGCCACCGGCGTCTGGAGGTCCTCAACGGTGCTGAGAATGGCCTGGGTGGATTCGCGGACGCCCTCGATCTGGGTGACGATGCGCTGGAAAAAGGCGCCGGTCTGGGTGACGTTTTCCTTGCCGGCCTCCACCGTATCGCGCCCGCGCTCGATGGAGCTGACCGCCGCCTGCGTGGACTCCTGGATGGCGCGGATGCGCTCGCCGATCTTTTCCGCCGCCGTGCGGGATTCTTCGGCGAGCTTCCGCACCTCTTCGGCGACCACCGCGAAGCCGCGCCCGTGCTCTCCGGCCCGGGCGGCTTCAATGGCGGCGTTCAGCGCCAGGAGGTTTGTCTGCCCGGCAATGCCGGTGATGACCTCGACGATGGAACCGATTTCCTTCGAGCTCTCGCCGAGTTTGACAACCGTCTCCGCCGACTCAGCGACGGTATCGGCGATGCGGTTCATCTGCTGCACCGTGGCAGCCGCCAGGGTATTGCCCTCGTTGGCGTGGGATACCGCGTCATTCACGCCTTCCATGCCGGAGCGCACGACCTTGACCATGTCCGCCATGCCATCTTTCAGGCGTTCGATGCGCTCGCTCGTCTCCGCCAGCGCGTCCAGCTGCATCGCCGCGGATCCGGAGACGTTGGTGACGGACTCCGCTACGCTCTGCGTTGCCTCCGCCGACTGTTCCGCGTTTTCCGTCAGGCGCTCGGAGCTGGAGGCGACTTCTTCCGCCGTTCCCTGCATTCGCAGCAGCACGCTGCGCGTGCCGTCGAGCATATCGTTGAAATATTTGGCGATCTCGCCGAACTCATCCGCTGTTTCAAGCTCGATGTTCCGCGACAGGTCGCCGTCCGACGCTTTCTTCGCGGTGGTGACGATGGTCTTGACGGAGTGCCGGATGCTCTTGGCCAGGGCCATGAGGACGACTACGGAGAGGAGCAGGGTGATGAGGCTGGCGGCAATCGCCATCCTGATGACGGATTGGTATGCCTCCTCGCCCGAATCCAGAGCCTCCGTCGTTCCCTTACGGCATTCCTCGGCGTCGGCTTCCATGGCGTCGATCAGCGCCGAGAACGCCCTGGCCGCCTCCTTTTCCAGGAGCGCCTGCGCCGCCGGCCGATTGCCGGCGGCAAGCTGCGCGTCCACCTTCTTCACCTCGGCAAGGTAAACCTGCCAGAGCTTTTTCTCCGCGTTCAGCGTCTGGAAGTCCTTTTCCTTTTCCTCCGCCGTTTCGTACTCCGTTTCGTTCAGCGTCTTCTCGTAGGCGTCGAAGGATTCGTTCACCGTGGCGGTGCGCTGCTTCACCGCGTCGGCCCACTCCTTTTGCGCTGCCGGATCGGTCAGAATGATGCGGTACATCAGCGCCCGATGCAGGCCCGCCGAGGTCTCGGAAATGACCGCCACGCGGTCGCGGGACTCCATCCAGTCGCTGATGTTCCTGACTTCGGCACCGATATGCTGCGCCGACCGCACGGCGAAGACGCCGAAGGCCGCGAAGAGCAAGAGCAGGACGCCGAAGGCCAGCGTCAGCTTTTTCGTGACGGAAAGATGGTTCATGATGATCCGCTCCTTTCATGAATATATGAAGATAGTACGACGTAGAATCAGAAATTCCTTCTTTTTTTAGAAGCAAATGGGGAAATCATTTGCTGTCGCCTTTATTACCGCGATGCGATCCCAGAAATGAAGCCGGGAGAAAACCGTCCGGAATCTCCGCGACCGCTCGCTCTCTCCTTCCCTCCCGCGCCGGATCATTTCACCGCTTCCTTCCGCGAATCCGCTGTACCGTGGATGAAATACGCCACGGGGTATATTTATTTAATTTTGGAATAATATATAGTTCCATTTTGGCATAATAAATGATACGATTATGACTTTGAAAATAAAGGGATTTATAAAAATTAGTTGAAAAAATCCCTTATCGGTATAATCTGAAAAAAGACTGAAACATCTGGCCTGAACGGGGCATCGGCCGATGGGCGGGAAACGGCCGCAGGGTTTGACAGGGGGCGCGCCGATGGAGTAAGCTAGTCTTCAAGTACGGGAGGAGTATGCCCTGCGCTGTTCCGCCGTGCTTACTGGTACGATTGGCTGCCGGGCGGGCGCATCCGTGGACGGGGCGCTGGTGCGAGTCCAATTCCTTTTTTTGAGGAAGCGTTCTCCCCCCAAGAGCGTCCAGGCGGGCGGCCAGCCGGCGATCGGGGAAGGCGGCCTCCGGTGGAAAGGAGCGCCAATGCGAGCCAGACCCGGTGGACCCGCAAGGCTTTTCCAGAGAGGGAAGCGGCGGGTCGTGCCTCAATGCGGGGGAAAGAGAGGTGAATGATCGGGGCGTGTGGATGACGCTCCACGGAAAGTTCCGTTTTCGTTTTCACATTTGGCCGGTATCTGAGTCATGAACCGGCGAGAACTAATGAGGTGATTGAGAACATGTCGCATGGTCCGGTAACAACTAACCCGTTGATCATCATGTGCATCAACATGTCGATCGTCTTTGCGGTGCTGATCGGCCTCTCCATCCTGATTCGAATCATTCACATGATCGATCCGACGAAGGCGAAGGAAGAGAA
>JAEEGN010000010.1 GCA_016280345.1 Selenomonadaceae bacterium
AACACCGCCAGTTCCGGCAACGTGAGGTCGCCGCCCAGCACGTTCGCCGGCGGCAGCCCCGCCAGCCGGGCAATCTCCGTCAGCCGGTCCCGCTCCGCCGGCCCGCCGATCAGGAAAATGGCCCGGCGCCGGCTGAAATGACGCACCAGATGGGCGGCGGTGGTCAGCGTCAAATCCTTGCGCTCGTAACTCCCCAAAGGGCAAAGGGCCAGATACCCTCCCGCGGGGATATGATGCGCCGCCCGCTTCGCCGCGAAGCTCTCCCGCGCCTCGTCGGGCGGCCTGAGGACCAGCGACGTGTCCTCGGTGCCGATGGCCAACGGCGTCAGCACCTCCAGATGGTTCAGCGTCTCGTGGCGAATGCCCTGACGACGGGAAGAGGCCACGATATTCAGGAACAGCCCCGCGTGCTGGGCGTCGTAGCCCAGCCGGTGCGGGATGCCGGCCATTCGGGCCACCACCGCCCCCCGCAGGGCGAAATTCATGCAGACGGCCAGGTCGAAACCGCGGTCCCGCAGCCGCTTCGCCGCCCGCCACATCCCCGGCACGCCCCGGTCGTTGCCCCGCTTGTCGTAGGGAATGACCTCGTCCACGTAGGGATTCATCGCCGCCACCGGTGCCGTCAGCGGGATCGTCATCATGGCGAGACGCGCCCCGGGATAGGCCGCCTTCAGCGCCCGCGTCACCGGCGTCGCCAGGATCACGTCGCCGATGAACGCCAGATCGATGACCACGATCCGCTCTGCTTCCGGCCGCTTTGCCATACCGTTTCCCTCCCCGCTTTCCGGTCCTTTTGAAGGCCGCCGCCTTGCCGGACGGCGTTCCGATGATTCTGTCAGGCGTTCCGGCGTCAGAAGCGCCGGTGCTGCTCCCAGTTCCAGGCATCTCGCAGGATGACGGGAAGGGCGCTGCGGACCGGCTCCCAGCCCAGGACATCCCGGGCCTTTTGGTTCGAGGCGATCAGCGAGGCCGGGTCCCCCGGCCGCCGGTCCGCGACCTCATAGGGCACCGGTCGTCCCGTGACGCGTCCGGCCTCGGCAATGAGCTCCAGCACCGTCGCCCCTTCGCTGCTGCCGAGATTGAAGCAGGTTGTCCCGCCCTTTTCCATCACGTAGCGCAGCCCCAGATAATGCGCCGCCGCCAGATCCTCCACGTGGACGTAGTCGCGGACGCAGCTCCCGTCCCGGGTATCGTAATCGTCGCCGAACACCTTCAGCGGTTTGCCCGACAGAGCCGCCCGCAGTACCAGCGGAATCAGGTGGTGCTCCACCGCCCGCGCCTCGCCGATGGCCCCGTCGGGCGCGTCGCCGGCGGCGTTGAAATAGCGGAAAGAGCAGGACGCCAGCCCGTAGGCCCGGCCATAGTCCGCCAGCATCCGCTCCCCGATCAGCTTCGAGGCTCCGTAGGGATTGATGGGCGCCGTGGGATGAGCCTCGTCCATCGGCACGTAGGACGGTTCACCGTACACCGCCGCCGAGGAGGAAAACACGAACCGCTTCACGCCGTGGGCCGTCATGGCGTCCAGCAGCGTCTTCATCTTCACCACGTTGTTGTCGTAATACTTCGCCGGGTCCGCCACCGACTCCCCGACGTCGATGAAGCCGGCGAAGTGCATCACGGCGTCGAACCGCTCCGCCGCCAGCAGATCGTCCAGCAGCGCCCGGTCGCCGAAATCCCCCCGGACCAGCCGCCCGGCCAATACCGCCTCGGCGTGGCCGCTGGAAAGATCGTCCAGCACCGCCGTCTCCACTCCCTGCGCCGCCAGCCAGCGGTTGCAGTGGCTCCCGATATACCCGGCCCCGCCGGTAATCAAAACCTTCAATGGAAAATCCTCCCCCAACGCCGGGCCAGGCAGCCCCGGCGCGTCTCTGCCCGGCAGGATGACCGCGCCTTTCGCCCCGCGCCCGTTTTGCATCATGAATGTTCCTATTATAGCACAGTATGCCGCTGCTTGCCATGAAATCTTAGCGGGGCGGGACGCCGGCCGAAAAAGCGACGCCCCCGCGCCGCGCTCGGCGGGCAGGGGCGTCGCGCAGAACCGGTTCAGCCATACAGCGCGGGAATTTCTTCCGGCGCGAAAGGGCAAAATCAGAGGTTTTTATCCGATCACCGGCAGAAGAAACGCATTTCTCCTCCCCTGCCTCCCATCGTTCCTTGTCCGGGCCGAAGTCCTCAGGGAACGGCAGGCCTCTGCTTTTTTCTTATAGAAGCATTTGTCTTATGCCAGGCATTATTCGGGAGGAACCTTCCGCCGGAAAGGAGAAGAAAGCGCCTTTTTTCCCGATTCCCTTTTTCGGTGCCGCCGTTTCCCAGCCCCTCCCCCTATCGAAACTTTTTCCTTTCGGAATGATTGAAATGTTGTGAAGGTAATCGTATAATAAAGGCAAGGATATTTCATCAAAACTGCCGGGCGGGGCGGCGGACGGCCCGCGGCCCGGAGGAAAAAGGAGGAGTAAGAGAATGGCAGGCAAGTACGTTATGGCGCTGGACGCCGGCACTACCAGCAACCGGGCGATCATCTTCGACGAGGAGTCGCGGATCGTCGGGGTGTCGCAGAAGGAGTTCACGCAGCATTTCCCGCAGCCGGGCTGGGTTGAGCACGACGCCGAGGAGATCTGGAGCTCGATGTCGCAGGTGATGAAGGAGGCGCTGGAGAAGGCGAACCTCGTGGCCAGCGACATCAAGGCCATCGGCATCACGAACCAGCGTGAGACGACGGTGGTCTGGGACAGGAAAACCGGCCGGCCCGTCTATAACGCCATCGTCTGGCAGTCGCGTCAGACGGCGGACATCTGCGAGGACCTGAAGCGGCAGGGCCTTGAGGATGAGTTCCACCACAAGACGGGTCTCGTCATCGACGCCTATTTCTCCGGTACGAAAGTCAAATGGATCCTCGACCACGTGGAAGGCGCCCGGGCGCAGGCGGAGCGGGGCGAACTGCTCTTCGGCACCATTGACTGCTGGCTCATCTGGAAGCTGACCGGCGGCCGGGTGCACGTGACCGACTACTCCAACGCCTCCCGGACGCTGATGTACAACATCCAGGAGCTGAAGTGGGACGAGGCGCTGCTGAAGCATCTGACGGTGCCGGCCTCGATGCTGCCGGAGGTCCATCCCTCCAGCGAAATCTACGGGGAGACGATTCCCTCGGTCCTCGGCGGGGCCGTCCCCATCGCCGGCGCGGCGGGCGACCAGCAGGCGGCGCTCTTCGGGCAGAACTGCTTCGAGCCGGGCATGGCGAAGAACACTTACGGCACCGGCTGCTTCATGCTGATGAACACGGGCACGAAGATCCACGAGTCGAAGAACGGCCTGGTGACGACGATTGCCTGGGGGCTGGACGGCAAAGTAGAGTATGCCCTCGAGGGTTCGATCTTCGTGGCCGGTTCGGCGGTCCAGTGGCTGCGGGACGGCCTGCGGGTCATCGACACGGCCCCGGATTCCGAGTGGGTGGCCAAGCGCGTCCCCGATGCCGAGGGCGTCTATATGGTGCCGGCCTTCGTGGGCCTGGGCGCGCCGTACTGGGACATGAACGCCCGGGGCATGATCATCGGCCTCACCCGGGGCACGACGAAGGCACATATCGTGCGGGCGACGCTGGATTCGATGGCGTACCAGACGCGGGACGTCCTGAGCGCGATGGAGGCGGATTCCGACATCCGTCTGGCATCGCTGAAGGTGGACGGCGGCGCCGTGGCCAACAATATGCTGATGCAGTTCCAGGCGGATATCCTGGGCGTTCCGGTGGAGCGGCCGCAGGTCATCGAGACGACGGCCCTCGGCGCGGCCTACCTCGCGGGTCTGGCGACGGGCGTCTGGGCGTCGAAGGAGGAGCTCAGGAAGAGCTGGAAGCTCGACGTTCGCTTCGACCCGAAGATGGCCCGGGACGAGGCCGACGGTCTCTACAAGGGCTGGCGCAAGGCCGTGAAGCACGCGATGCACTGGCTGGACGAAGACTGACCTGGTCCGGCACGGCGCGGGAGGAACGGCGGGTTCCCTGCTACGAACAATCGCAACAACCATCCGTTTCCCGACAAACCACTATTACTTCTGGAAGGAAGGCGTATAGAATGGATAATCTCTTAGGCGAATTCATGGGCATGGTGGTCCTGATTACTTTCGGCTGCGGCGTCAACGCCAATATGTCGCTGAAGAAGACCTGCGGCAACGGCGGCGGCTGGATCTGCATCACCGCCGGCTGGGCCTTCGCGGTTCTTCTGGGCGTGTTCACCTCCAGCGCGCTGGGAGCGCCCCAGGCCGACATCAATCCCTCGGTGACATTGGCCAAGACCTTCGCCGGCATCTACACCCTGCCGCAATTTTTCGCCACGGCGGCGGCGCAGCTGGCCGGCGGTATCGTCGGCGGTCTCATCGTGTACCTTGCCTATATGCCTCACTGGGCGGTCACGGAGGACCCGCTGACGAAGCGCGGCGTCTTCTGCACGGCGCCCGCCATCCGCAACCTGCCGGCAGCGTTCCTGACGGAAATGATTGCCACGTTCTTCCTGATGTTCGTCATCTGGATGATTTTCGCCAAGCCCAACGGCCCGATTCCGCCGGGCCTCGGTCCCTACTTCGTGGCCATGCTGATCTGGGCGCTGGGCCTGTCCCTGGGCGGCCCCACCGGCTACGCCATGAGCGGTGCCCGTGACCTCGGCCCCCGCATCGCCCACCTCCTGGCGCCGATTCCGAACAAGGCCGACTCCGACTGGGAATACGCCTGGATCCCGGTGGTCGCGCCCCTCTGCGGCGGCGTCGCAGCTTACGTCGTAGCCCACGCCTTTGGCATTGTGTAATCCGATTCCGTACCCGCAGACAGAGAACGCCCTCTGTGGGAAGCAACCGCTTCCCACAGAGGGCGTTTTCGATGTGCGCCCGGCGGCGCACGTTTCTAACCGGTGAAAGACCGGAATCTGCCCGGTAGCGGGAAGGATACAGCCGAACACCAAGGGTGTCCATCGTGAGGTGGAATCTGAAGGAAGGTGCAGGCAAACCTCTGGCCTGAC
>JAEEGN010000097.1 GCA_016280345.1 Selenomonadaceae bacterium
CATCTACCACCGCCAGTTCCGTGTAGCTATTGGACTTCGACCTGTGATGCGGCCTTATCCCCAGCGATAGCCTTATATGCGATTCCTGTTCGTCAGGCCAGAGGTTTGCCTGCACCTTCTTTCAGATTCCACCTCACGATGGACACCCTTGGTGTTCGGCTGTATCCTTCCCGCTACCGGGCAGATTCCGGTCTTTCACCGGTTAGAAACGTGCGCCGCCGGGCGCACATCAAAAGCACCCCTGTCATGGCCGGAGGATAAGGCAGGGGTGCTTTTTCTGCATTTGATTTGCCGGGAAGAGATTATTTCAAGACGGCACCGGTACTGGCGGAGGTGGTCAGACGAGCGTAGCGGGAGAGATATCCGGTCTTGATCTTGGGCTCCGGCTGTTTCCAAGCGGCTTTCCGCCGGGCCAGTTCGTCGTCGCTGACCTCCAACTGGAGACGACGGCCCGGAATGTCGATGGAGACGGTATCGCCATCCTCAATCAAAGCGATGGGACCACCCTCCATAGCCTCGGGAGAAATGTGGCCAATGCAGGCACCTTGGCTGGCTCCGCTGAAGCGTCCGTCGGTAATGAGACCAACTTTTAGTCCCATACCGGTAATGACCGCCGTAGGATTAAGCATTTCCTGCATTCCGGGACCGCCCTTCGGTCCTTCGTAACGGATAACGACGACGTCGCCGTCATGGATTTTGCCGTCCATGATGGCATTGACGCCTTCTTCCTCAGAGTTGAAGCATTTCGCCGTTCCCTTATAGACCAGCATATCTTCCTTTACCGCTGAGGCTTTTACCACAGCATAGTCGGGGCAAAGATTTCCCTGGAGGATTGCTATACCGCCCTCCTTGCGATAAGGATCATCCACGGTGCGAATGACATCCGGACGCAGGATCTTGGCGTCCTTGATGCGGTCACGGACCGGGCCGGTTACGGTCAGAGCGTCGAGATGGATAAGATCTTTGCGTGCGAGCTCTTTCATGACAGCCGGGATGCCGCCGGCTTCTTCAAGGTCCTGCATATGATGCGTGCCGCCGGGACTCAGTTTCGTGATGTATGGCGTACGGCGGCTGATTTCGTCAAACCGCGGTGCCGGTATCTCAATCCCAGCTTCATGGGCAATCGCGGTAAGATGGAGCACTGTATTGGAGGAACCGCCAATGCCCATATCAACAGTCATGGCGTTTTCAAAGGCTTCCAGCGTCAGGATATCGCGTGGTTTGATGTCCTTCTTTATGAGGTCCAGGACAAGCGCTCCAGCCCGCTTCGCCAACAATCGTCGCGCTCCGATATAAGCGGCCGGGATGGTGCCGTTCCCCGGCAGTCCCATCCCCAGGACCTCGGTCAGGCAATTCATGGTATTGGCCGTAAAGAGACCGGCACAGGAACCACAACCTGGACATACATGCGCTTCCAGTTGTTCCATTTCCTCCGCGGACATCTGGCCGGCGGCGAATTTGCCCGCTGCTTCAAATGCCTGGCTTACACTGACATCTTTGCCTTGGTAGCGTCCCGCCAGCATAGCGCCGCCGCTGACCACCACGCTCGGGATATTCAGCCGGGCCGCCGCCATCAGCATTCCCGGTACGACCTTGTCGCAATTCGGGATAAGAACCAATCCATCAAAGCCGGAAGCCATGGTCACAGCTTCTATGGAATCGGCAATCAGCTCACGGCTGGCCAAAGAAAATTTCATGCCGGTATGCCCCATGGCAATACCATCGCAAACGCCGATGGCAGGAAACTCGATGGGCGTCCCTCCGGCAGAGGCAACCCCCAGTTTGGCGGCGTCAGCTATCTCACGCAAGTGAATATGGCCAGGAATGATTTCATTGAAGGAATTGCAGATACCAATCAGTGGCTTTTCCAAATCTTCTGGTCCGTAGCCCATCGCGTGAAACAGGGAGCGGTGCGCGCACCGGGTCGGGCCTTTCTTTACTATATCGCTTCGCATGAAAACAACACTTTCCTTTCTTGTATAAAATCCAAGAAGCGTTGAAGAATATCAACGCTTCTCAGTCGTTCCGCATGATTATTGACGGGATAGGAAAAATCAATGGAGGAAACCCAGCGGCGTATTGATATCCATCCACAGCCGTCCGCAGTCGCAGGGCGTATCAATGCCAATGACCGTCTGGCCGGTATGCCCTCGAATGATGGGAATCGCTTCCGCTGTGAGTGTCGTCACGACCAACTCGCCCATCCGGGAAGAGTCCGCAATGACTTCGTTGCCGCCAAAAGTGACAATTTCCGGGTAAAAATGATCTTCCTGCACATGATAACCGGCACATTTCTCACATTGGAAAACCATTCCGATACACCCAAACTCGGCGGAACTGAAAAGATCGCGCACCTGAGCGTTCGTCCGCTTTTCAATATGGCTCCGCAAGGGATTGTGGATGCTTTCGTTCAAACAGAGGATTCGATGGATGGCAGAGGCAGCGATATCGTTGCCCACCGCCTGCCCCTGAATGGCAAAACGCAGGACGCGACGCACCGAGCCAAGGATTGTATCGGGATGAGCAGCGTTGATGAGGGCCACCGCCCGATCGTATTCGGTACTCAAGGGAACGATGGTCGCTCCGATGGACTCCAGGGCATACTGCGCGTCCATCAAGCCGCTGTCAGCCATATCGCCCAGAATACCCACCACGGAGGACCGATTCATTCCGGAGGCAAGAAGAGCCCGGGACATCAATCCGGTATTTTCCGCGATGTCGTTGGCGGTATACATGCGTATGAGCGTCTGCGGATGCTCCCAGAGACTTATACGGGTTAAACTGCTGAAGGGTATCGTCAGGAAATCCGCCGCCGGCGTTTGCTGCAGTTCCTTGTATGTCGTCAAAGGGAATTTCTGGATATCCGCAAGCGTTTCCAGCGCCGAAGGCGTAATCCCGGCATCACGGAATTTTTTTTGGTAAAAGCGGCTCTTTTCGTAGGCCCAGATGAGCGTCTTCTTCAATAGCCGGAACTGTAACGATCGAAGCTCCTCAAGAGAGAGACGTTCCGTTTCGGATTGGGCACACATCAATGAACACCGCCTTTATTCTTATCCGGGAGAAAACGGCTTACAACGGGTGCTGGTAGAAGAACGGCTTATAGCTTGTATAGCCCATGTTCCGGAAGTTCAGGATGGCCTCCGTCGCGCCGACGAAAAGAATGCCGCCGGGTTTCAGCGAGGCGAAGAAGTTGCGGTAAAGCTGATCCTTCGCTTCCTCGGTGAAGTAAATGACGACATTGCGGCAAAGAATCAAGTCGAAGCCCTTCTCGAAGGGATCTTTCAGCAGGTTATGGCGTTTGAATTCTATATTTTGCTTGATTTCAGGCTTGACAGCGTACTTGTCCTCCGGCATCTTGGTGAAATATTTTTCCCGGCGCTGGGGTGACAAGCTCTTGAGTTCATTTTCCACATAGACGCCTTTTTTCGCCTTGGCCAGAATCTCGATATCCAAGTCGCTGGCCAGGATGCGGTGCTTTTTGTTCGGTGAAAGTTCCTTGAGGATCATCGACAGCGTATAGGGCTCGGCGCCAATGGAACAACCGGCGCTCCAGATATTCAGCGTCGGCGACCGCTTCATGAGTTCGGGGATGACTTCCTTCTCCAATTGGGCGAATTTGTCCGGTGTTCGATAGAACTCTGATACGTTGATTGTCAAATATTCGATGAAGGCCGCGAAATCGTCCTTATCCTTCACTACACTGTCAAAATACTCGGAGAAGGAATTAAAGCCGCCTCTTGTGACCAGATTCCCGATACGGCGTTTCATCTGCGGCTCTTTATATAAATCGAGGTCAATCTCCGTTTTTGCCTTAAGCTTCTTCTTGAAAGCCGCCCAATCCTTATCATCCATCATACGCAAACGCCTCCTCAATGATATTGATGGTCCTTTATTAATTCAACCTGAATACGGAAAAATCCTTTTTTCTTTGGAAATTTATTTATGTTTTTTGATAATGACTGAAACTCCCAATGACAAGTCCCGGACGGCTGTCCATGAGCGATTGCAGGAAAGTTCGGGTTCCGACCGTTTCTGATGAAGCTTTCGGCATCCGGGCAAGGAAAACGTCCGGATCGAGATTCAGGTTGCGAATCTGAATCATCGGGACGGGAAGCTCTCGGAGGAAAGCCTGCCAGCTGGCGATTTCTTCCTGCCGATCGTTGAACCCCGGAAAATAAAGGAGATTCAGCGATACATAGACACTACGGTCAAGCGCGTAAGCAATCGACGCCTTCACATCATCAAACGAATATCTGCCGCGATAATACGCCTGGTATGATTCGGGCCGGGCGCTGATAATGCTGACACGCAGACTATCGAGCCCGGCGTCGATGATTCTCTTAACGCCGTTGGTATAGCCGGCATTGGAATTCATGTTAATCTGTCCCTTTGCGGTCTTGGAGCGGATTTGCCGGATTCCCTCCGCAATCGTGTCTGCTGCCAGGGACGGCTCTCCTTCACAGCCCGGGCCAAAGCTCACGATTGCTTCCGGTGCATTGGCAAGATGATAGACACCGGCCGCTGCAATCTCTTCCGCTGTCGGTCGGAAGGTAATCCGTTGTTGCGGTGACGGGCAACATTCCGCCGGCTGACGGGAAATACAACCCAGGCAGTCCGCGTTGCAAGCCGGCGAGGCCGGGATTCCCGCTTCCCAGCGACGGTAAAAGAGATTCTGCGCGGTGCAGCAGTGCCACTCCAGGGAACAACGGGCCAGATGGGAGACGATACGGTTTCCCGGCAGGTCTTTTTTCACCTGACGGATCTTTTTTTTCAATGACCGGGTATTGTAGCGGGCCGGGTCCCATTTCCGGTTCTCGTCCGTATAGATAGCTGCTGCCCAAAGTTGTTCCCGGTAGAGTGCGACAGCGGTATAGCCGTAGAGCGGCAGCATGGATGCCTTCCGGTCCCGGGCAAAGGCGGGCAGATAAGTGCGGGTATAACCCGCCGGCAGTATAGCCGAAACCGCACGGCCTTGTAGCGTGCAGGGCTGCCCGTCTCTCCCCCGCCCCATGGCCTGCCGCTCAGGCAGGAACATGAGGTCGGCGCTGTCCGGCAAGGGAATCAGGTCTTCCGGTGTCAAGTCGACCAATGAATCACCGCTCCTTCCCAGAGCGGCAAAGCCAGGAGCGTCAAAGATTTCGCCGCTCGGCGTAGCATAGAGTGCCGTAATCCTTTCAGCCATCTTGTTCTCCTCCACTTTCCGTGGGCGGATTCTTCTGTCGGCGCGGATTGTAGCGGTTCATGGCTCGATCCGCGCCTTCGGTCGCCATACACGTAACCGCCGGAATCAAATACTGAATTGCTTCGTCAATTTTCGCCCGATCCTCGGCAGAAAAAGGCGACAACACATAGCTGACGACGTCCCTCTCTGCCGGAGGATGGCCAATGCCAATGCGAACCCGTCCGAAGTTTTCATCCTGTAAATGGTAAAGCAGCGATTTCATGCCGTTATGACCGCCGGCGCTTCCTTTCTTGCGAAGACGTACCGTTCCAACCGGGAGATCCATATCGTCATGTATGACAATCAACGCTTCTACCGACAACTTGTACCAGGTCAGGAGCGGACCGATGGCCCGGCCGCTTTCGTTCATGAAGGTCAGCGGCTTCACCAGGAGCGTTTTCTCCCCTCCCAGCATCAACTCCGCCACCAGCATATCCTGCTTCGTCCGCCAGGAAGAAACGCCGTGCTTCCTGGCGAAGGCGTCAAGGAACATGAACCCTACATTATGCTTCGTTTTCTCGTATTCGGCGCCGGGATTTCCCAGCCCGGCAATGATCTTCAAACCTCATTCCTCCATCCACAACGTTATTGGGTGGTTACTGCTTCGTGGGGTCGCCGGCCAGGAAAAGGTACGCCAGCACGACAAGACCCAAGGCAATGCGGTACCAGCCGAAAACCTTGAAGTCATTCGACTTAATGTAGCGGAGCAGGAACTTGATCGACAGGATGGAAACGATAAAAGCCGTCACCATACCGACAATCATGATCATGATTTCTCCTCCGGTGTAATGCCAGCCGAACTTGACGATCTTCAGCAGACTCGCGCCGAACATAACCGGGATTGCCAGAAAAAAGGTGAATTCTGCCGCCACGTAACGTGAAGCCCCGAACAGGATACCGCCGAGAATGGTGGCCCCGGAGCGGGAAGTCCCCGGAACGAGCGCCAGCACCTGAAAGCAGCCGATGACCATAGCCGTTCGGTAATCCAAATTCTCCAAGGACTTGATCCGCGGCGATCGATGGCGGTTATAGTTTTCCACCAAAATGAAGAAGATACCGTATAGGATCAGGGTGGAAGCCACGACCGGGGCATTCATGAAATGCTCTTCCATGTATTTGTTGAAGAGCAGACCAATGACCGCGGCCGGCAGGCAGGCCGCGATGACCTTGTACCAAAGCTGAAAGGTCTCTCGTCGTTCGCGTCGATTCTTCCAGGCGGAAAAGGGATTGAGCCGGTCGAAATTCAGAACGACGACAGCCAGGATAGCTCCCAACTGTATGACGACCAGGAACATATCCATGAAAGACTTGGAAACGTCCAGCTTGATGAATTCATCCACCAGGATCATGTGTCCGGTACTGCTGATCGGCAGCCACTCGGTCAGGCCCTCCACAACGCCCAGAAGGATGGTTTTCAGAAGTTCAACGATGCTAAGGTCCAAGAGAAAGCCTCCTACAAAGATATTTGCTATTCATTATAGCACACAGTGGCCGAACAGGATAGGGATATCTGTGCCTTCCGCTCATAAAAAAACCGGCCATCACGTTCGCGGTGGCCGGTATCTATTCAAAGGGGTTCAATGCAATTTGCCAATATGTGTTGGATTCGTGTTCTTCCGGACTCGGCAGACATCGAGGCTCATTGAAACAGCTTTTTTCAAAGCGGTTCCCTTTATCTATGGTCTTGCATTCTTTATTCAGCCATATACACCGTTTCGTTCAACAACTTTTCCCTGCCTGCCAATGCCGAAGTCATAGCGATATCGCCGAGGATATTCTGCGTCACGCGGATCATCGCGCAAACTGACTCAATGGCAAGAAGGACTGACGCGGCTTCGATAGGAATTCCAAACGAAACGACGATCGATGTGAAACAGACGAAGACGCCGCCTGGTACGCCCGGCGCGCCGACTGAGAGCGCTATGACTGTTGCCAGAAGAGCCAGCAGCATCTCTTGCGTCAATTCGATGCCGTAGAGCCGGGCCAGCATAATGCTTCCAATAGACATATAGAAGCAGACGCCGTCCATATTGATCGTGGAACCGATGGGAATGGAAAAGGAAGACAATTTGGGCGATATACCGAGCTTTTCCGTGCAGAAATTCATCGTGAAGGGCATGGTGGCGTTGGAAGACATGATTGCCATGGAGATGGGAATAAAGGAGAGGATTTTTCGCAGAAAC
>JAEEGN010000098.1 GCA_016280345.1 Selenomonadaceae bacterium
CGCCTCCATCTGGAGCACGACCGGCGTTTTGGCGCGCGTCTTTCCCATCTCAATCACTCCGTATCCATTGCTTGAGCTTATCGAAAGCATAGACGAGAGGCGCCTTGCGATCAACGATGGCAATGGCGGTGCAGGTCATACCCTCGGTGAGCGTTTCGTCGGGGCCTTCCATCGTTGTCCAGAGATAGCCCGATTTCGTGCTGTTGTCCCGAGTCAGCTCTACCCGTACCTCCATCACCGCGCCGCCGTTTTTCTGCACAATCCAGTTCGAGAATTCCCTGTTCCCCGTCCAATAGGCGACGCGGTCGCTGTTCACGGGATAGGTGGAGATTTCGATGACAGTACCCACCAGCGAACCGTAGAGGGAGGAGTCGATTGCGCCGGGCGAAACCTGGAGCGTCGTGCCCGGCTTGATCTTGTTTCCGGTCAGCGCCGGCACGAAGATGATCGCGAAGATATCCTGATTCTTTTCCTGCACAACCACATCATACAGCGCTGCGCCGGCCTGGACAATCTCTCCGGGACGAACGCGCCGGGCCACAACCTTGCCGTCATAAGGACTGATGACCTGCGCCTGGTGATGGAACTTCTCCTTCGCCGAAGCGAGCTGGGCCGTGCGGGAACGCATATCCTCATAGCTGGTGGCGGTATGAGCCTGTTCGGCGTTGAGGTACACCTGCTGCTCCAGCTCCGACTGTTCAATGACCGCCACCACGTCACCCTTGGCGACAATGTCCCCGGGCTCCTTGCTCAATTCCATCACCCGCCCACCGCTGGTGGGGGCGATATTGGCGACGCCGTTGTCGTCAATGAGAATACCGTAGCCCATGACTTTGTCGGCCATGACGCCAAACAACGACCAGACGACAATGGAAAACAGCGTGACCGCCACTGCCGCCAGTGCGATCCAGCCAGTGGAAGTGGTGATGACGAAAACTGTCCCCGCCTTTTCCGGCTGCTTGAGTTTTTCCAGGGCTTTCTTCTGGAATATCTGACTAGAACTCATATTCCCTGGCCTCCACTTTCATGCCCTCGGTATAGTCTGCCGGATTGGCGATAACTACCAGCTCACCCTCCCTGATGCCGTCAGTGATCTCCACCATGTTCTCGTCGCTGATACCGCAGACGACGGTCCGACGGATAAGTCGGCTATCGCTGTCCAGCATATAGACGCTGGCTGTTCCGTCCCTATCTGCCCGGTGAAGACAGGAAAGAGGTACCGCCAGGGCACGAATGGTATTTCCGGACAGAACCTCCACTTTGTCGTAATAGGTAGGCTCCAGAATACCGCCGGGATTCTCCACTTCCCAAATGACCTGATGAAACTCGGAATCCGAATCGGCGGAGGGATAGATGTACTGCAACTTCATAGCGAACTGGTTGGGCTTCAGACCCGACGGAATACGCGTCTTGTCAAAAGGATAGGCCTTATGTGTCAGGCGATGGGGGGGAATCTGGACAATGAATTTCCCGCCCATGGCCAAAAGTTCCATGAGCTTCTGATGGGGTAGCACGGAAAAAGCGCTGAGCAGCCGCAAATCCGCCAGCATGAACAATCCTTCCCCTGCCCGGACATACTTGCCGGCTTCGCGGTAAACCTGAATGATGTTGGCGTCCCGTGGGGCACTGATGACCATTTTCTCCTCCTCGGCTCGTACCAGGTCCCGCTGGGCGATTTTGTTCTCGAGCTTGGCCTGGGCTGCGTCTCGCTGGGCTACGGCGCTGTCGTATTCCTGTTGAGAGATAGCGTTATGCTCCACGAGGTACTTATATCGCTCAGCGGTCTGCGCGTAATTCAGCGCCGTAGCCCGCGCCCCTTCGATATCCGCTTCAGCCGAGGCGATCGACGCCAAAAGGTCGTTGTTTGTCATCGTGGCCAGCACGTCACCCTCATTCACGCGCTGGCCCACATGGGCATGAACCGTGTTGATCACGCCTTCATACTGGGCGGCGACGTCGATGGTCCAGAGCGCCCTTGTCGTGATGCTCACATTTGGGACGACGGCGTGAATATCACGATAACCGGCACGGGTGACGGGAAGCACCGTGTACTGCGCCGCCTCCATCTTATCGATGTGCCGACGGCTGGCCTCGTTGATATAAGCGCCGTAACCGGCGACGAGAATGACGATAACGATGATGGCGAAAATCGCTATTCTCAGATACCTCTGCGCGTTCAATGGCTTCCCCCTCCCTGTACCCTACAGGCAAAGAAAAGCACTCCCTCCCGCCGGCCGTGCCCCGGCGGGAGGACAGTGCTTTCATTTTTGTTTCTTCAAAGCGGCGGGTAAAAATCTGTCCGCATAGCCATTGAATCTCAGATAAAGACAGCGACCAGTGCGACCACGGCGCCGACGGCACCCTCAAATTCAAGCACAGCGGTAGTAGAGCCCTCCAGAATCTCAACGACAGTCGTCGCGGCTTCGCCTGTCTGGACAACATTCGTCGCCGTCGCAGCGCTGTCACCGCCGGCGACAGCAGCCAGTTCCGCCTTGGACAGCGCTTTTGGCGAAGCGGGCAGCACCAGATAGCGGGTATCCTCGGTGTTCTGGATGATGCGGACTTCAGCGCCTTCCGGGAGAACGATATCGTGATTTTCCACCCGGTTCAAAAGGCCCTTCGAGATAGCCTGCACCGCTTCCTTCGGATTGTCGGCCGGCAACACCAGGTACTTCACCATCTTTGGGGCTTCGATAACCTTGTAGGTGACGCCCTCCTCAACTTGGAAACCCGCTTCGGCAAGCACACTCTCCGGGTCCTCAAGGAAGCGCTTCCTGTACGCCTCGTCTTCCCAGCACTTGGAGATGACCGCGCCAAAAGCTACCGCATTCTTCTTCTTGTCCATGTTACCACCCTTTCTGTAATAGTATCTATTCCTATCATAGCAAGTCGCCTTTTTTTTCACAAGACCTTTTTTGCTTTTCCCGAGAGAAAGCCGGAAAACCGGCGGACTGAAACAGGTCTTTTCCGCCCCTATTTCCCTTCGCACTCGTAAGGCTCCAGAAAAAGGCCGGCGGTCTCGAACTTCTTCAGCAGATAGAAAACGTGGGCCGGCGATTCGTCGCTTTCTTCCAGCAACTCTCCGGCGATGTCCATGGCGCTTTTCCCACCCGTCCGGAGTTTCCTCAACACATCCTGGTAAAGTTGGGCCGGGAGATCGTCCTGCCCGCAGAATTTGAGCCGGATTATCCCGGGGCGAGAGAAGGCGATGCCGTCTTCCGTCGCCTCAAAGGAGAGCCCCGGACGCAGGAACAGCGGCTGCGTCTTGGGTAACTCCTCCGCCATGTAACGGCTTATCATCCCTTCAAAAACGCGCCGGAAATCAGCGAGATCGGTGAAGGTCTCCCGGGCAATGATCTGCTCGCCCGTCGGATATTCCGGCGAAGCTCCGCAGGGTGTGAGCAACCGGATCGAATGCCCGGCCAGGTTGACGACGAAGCCGCTGAGGCAGCAGATCGTACTGCCCTCGCTTTCCGGCGCCGTCCTGATTTTGCCGCTTCTCGCCCGTCCCGCGTTGGCGAAGCGGCAGAAAGGCGCCTCCGGGAACTGCGGCAACAGTTCCACGAAGAGCAGTTCCTCCAGCGTGAAATAGTCGCAAATCCGTCGCAGGATGTCGAGGCTCAGCACCGAAAAACGATGGATGCGCCGGTACTTCGGCATCATTTTTTCCAGATAGGCCCGGGTTCGCTCCGGCCGGCGCATGGCCGCCGCCGTCGTGACCTGGGGCACGATACCAAATACCTCGAAAAAATCCTCGGTGAATTTCTCATAATCGGGATTATCAAAGGGCTCCGTAGCGTAATAACAGGTGCCGGACCCCGCCGCCGAGCCGATGGTCTCCTTCGTGTATTCCAAAATACCACGCCAGAGGGCGCATGTTTCGTCATCATAGCGGGCAACCTTCTCCAGTTGCGGCGCGGCGACACCGCAAAAGGGGCAACCCACGGAGCAACCGATATTGAGCTCGAAAGTCAGCGGCACGTGAATTAGGGACTCGTTCCGCGCGCCGAGTTCCACCCAGCAACGGTTCAACTGACGACTCCGCCATGCCCGGAATGCCGGATGCACCGGCACGCATTCCTCCCGGGCCATCCGGTCCCGGTCGGCCCGCTTCTCCCGAATGAAGGCGTGATAGCGCCGGGCCGCCAGCGGTATCTTCTCCCGATCGCCGGCGTTATACTGTGTCGCCAGTTCGGTAGAGGTGAGAATCTGAACGGAAAGCACGTCCACGGAAAGCCCATGCTCCGCCAGTGCCGCTGCCGGGTCCTCCCGGAAACGACGGGCAAAACCCGGATCCATCGACCAGAGTTCCACCGCCCGCTTGACTTCAGCGACCTGCCGGATATAAGCGGCATCATCCTGGGACGGGTCCATCAGAATCCGTATCGCCTGCTCGCCCATTGCCTTTCATCTCCCTCTTTTTCCAGGGGTCCGTATCGACGGCCAGAGCCAGATACTCCCCACCGATATGCACCATCAGGTTTTCCTCCGTCAGATAGTCCAAAGCCGCCTGTACCTCACCACCATAACCGGAAAATTCCTTCCGAAGGGACGCTTCGGATCGCACGGCGCGGCACGCCCGGTAAACCTCAGCTTGCAGTCCCTCCAAATGATAGACGGCATGCCGGGCTATCGTTCTCATATCGTAAATAAAGACGCCCGCCGCCGTGTCCTCCATATCAAGGCGCTGCGGATTAAACCGTTCGTTCAGCCATTGTTTCGCATACGCATGTACCCTGGCGTATCCCGGCCCCTTCCGCGTGCAGTCGTAGTAGTCCCGTAGCGGCTCTTCCCCGGCAGGTTCGAACTGGAACGCCGTCCGTTCAATAAAGTCCCGGTCGGCAAAGACGAAATCATAAGCAGTTCCCGTACGCAGTTCCAGACCGTATCGCTCCGGGTTTTCCGTATACTCCCCGTACCGCTGGTAAATAATATGGATGAAGTGGTTCGGCGGTGACAGATGCATGAGCTTCGGCAGGAGATCGGCCATCTCCGCGTAGTATTCGTCCTTTTCCCCCACAAAGCCACACAGGAGATTCCAGGTGAGCATGATGTGATAGACCCGACAGTTCTTCAGGGTTTCAATCTGCTTGATAGCGCGGCAGCCTTTGTTCATCAAGCGCAGGACGTCGTCCTGGAGACTCTCGACGCCCGGCTGGAACTGGAAGAAGCCGGCCGATGACAGCGCGCGGACGTCCGCTGCAGTGAGGTTCGATTTGAGCTCGGTAAAGATACGCAGGGAAATCCGCTTGGCCTTCAGCGCGGCGGGCAATTCTTTCATCTGACGATAGCTCAGGATGCTGTCGGTAAAGACGCAAATCTTCGCCTCCGGATACCGCCGGGAAAGCGCCGCGAGTTCGTCGGCTACATGGCTGGCCGTCTTTTCCCGATAACTTCTGGTCGGTCCGTTCAGCCCGCAGAAAGCGCAGGGCTTCTTCGCCCCCCACCAACAGCCACGGGAACCCTCCATCATAACCCGCGGTGTCTCACGATCCGGGAAAAGCTCCTTATAGGTTCGGATGAAATCGTCAAAGTCCGGCGTCGGAATCGATTCCGCGTCTTTCGTCACACGGCAGACAGGGCTTTGCGGCCGCTTTGAGCAACGGGACAATACGCCAAAGGGCAATTCCTCCGGCGGAATCTCCCCCTCCTTCAGCAGACGGGCGCAGACATCGGCGAAAACTTCGTCCGCCTCGCCGAGGAAGACGTAATCCGTTTCTTTGATATGCTCGATGAACGCCACCCCGGCATCGCCCATGCAATTCGATCCGCCTATCAGGATGATCGGCGGATCCTTTTCCTGCTTCAGCCGCCGAACGAGGGCGATGTTGGCGTTGATCTGCTGGAACATGGATGCCAGGGCGACGATTTTCGGGCGGTGCGCCATCACCCGGGCAGCGGCTTCCTCGATGAACGCCGCCGCCTTCACCTGCAGCGCCGGCAGATTATCCAGCCACCAACGCCCCCTCTCCAGATCTTCAGAGCTGGCCCCGGCCCAGGCAAGGCGCCGGTTAATGAGCCAGTCAGCGTATTCTTCCAGCGAACGAAGCGGTTTCCCATGCGCCGCCCGGGCGAAAATCATCTCCCCAATCTGAAAGTCGGCACTGGCAAATATCGTGCGGTTGAAATAGGTAATGCCACAATATTTGGCAAAATATATGTACTCATGCTGAATGACGCTTTTGATGCCCGCCCGTGTTAGACACGCCTTCAAAAGTGCCGGCGCCACCGACGGCAAATAAATCTCGGCAAACGGCATGGAGACAAAGCAAACGTCAACCACGTCCGGACTCATCACGCATTCCCTCATTTCCACTGCTGTCAGAACAGCCTCCTGACTGCTCCGGAGTTCCTGAGTTTTCATTATAGCACATTTTCCTGCCACGATGTATCAATTTCCCTGTGTTGAGGATGGAAAAACAGTTGAAATTCTCTTTTTGTCAAACTATAATAATCCCAGAGGATATCTATTTTTCAGGGAGCGAAAGGAGCGTATTTTCATGTCTTTCAAATCCGTTCATACCCGCTTCATGGTCGTGCTACTGCCGCTCTTCATCGTGAGCTTCGTGCTACTCTCCGGCATCACCTATTTCATTGCCAGCAGCGCCTTGCACGAAAATGCCCGGACGATTGCCGGCGGCATTGGTCAAGAAACCGCCTCACGAATTCAGTCAGAAGTCAGCAAGATTTTGTTGCCGCTTCAGGCCATCAGCCACAATCCGGCTTTCGTTTCCGGCGATCCCCAGGCTATTCTGCCAGTGCTCAATACGCTGAAAAAGGACGTACCGACAATGGCCCAGGCCTTCTTCGTAACGCCTGACGGTAAAGCGTTGCGCGCCGATGGCAAGACGCTGGACCGTCATGACCGCGAATATTTCATCAAGGCGAAAAACACCGGTAAAGCTTACATAGGGAAACCCTTCATGGGCTCCACTACCAAGAAACTTCAAACCATGCTCCTGCAACCGGTCAAGGTGAACGACAATATCATCGGCTTCCTGATGGCCTCGGTCAACATCGAGAGTCTGGCGAAGCAGGCCGCGCAGACAAAACTCTTTGATACGGGTTACACTTTCATCACGGATGGCGATGGCCTGGTCATCGGTTACGAAAAAGAGCCTGCCCTTGAAGGATACATGGACATATCGAAGGATAAGATCGAGTCCAACGGTGAACCCATTGATCCCCGTCTCACCAGTGCCTTCAAGGAATCGGTCGGCGGAAACAAGCAAGCCTTCACCCGTTTTGATATGCCGGACGGTACAGGGATGTTCTCCGTCGTAACGCCTTTTGAACTGGCGGGCAACACCTGGACGGTCGTCGCATCCGCGCCGCTCAGTGAAGCTGATGCGCCGGTCCGCAAAATGCTGACCATCATGGCGGGCGTTTCCGCCTTGATCCTCGTGATAGCGGTAGGCGTCATGGTCTGGTTCGCCGCCAGCATCACCTCGCCGCTGAAGATATTGGCAGACGCTTGCCAACGACTGGCGAACGGTGACCTCAGGGAAAATGACCTTAACATTAACCGTGAGGACGAACTCGGCATCCTGGCCAATGGTTTCCAATCGATGCGTCATACCCTGCATTCTCTTCTGGCCAGCGTCCGCGAACAATCGGAGCAGGTCGCTGCAGCCAGTGAGGAGCTGACGGCCAGTGCTGCTCAGTCCTCTGAAGCGGCGGATCTCGTTGCGAAATCCATCACCAACATCGCCCAGGGCGTCGATACTCAGGCGGACGCCGCCAATGGCATCCAAACCACAACCAGTGATGTTTCGGAAACGGCCAAGACCATTGCCGCGCAGACAAAGCGAGTAGCCAACGATGCCGGTCAGGCCAAGGAAAGCATCGGTATGGGACGGACCAGCATCAACGACGTCGTCCATCAGATGAATACTATCACGACCAGCACTGACAGCGTCCGAACCTCGATTCATAAACTATCCGAAGGCTCGGAAAAGATCGTCTCCATCGTCGAACTCATTACCAACATCGCCGGTCAGACAAACCTCCTGGCACTGAACGCCGCCATCGAGGCCGCCCGTGCCGGCGAGGCAGGCCGCGGCTTCGCCGTCGTGGCGGAAGAAGTACGAAAGCTCGCCGAGGAATCCGGTCAGTCGTCGCAGAAAATCACCGAATTGGTACAAAATAACAAGGCCGATATGGAAGCGGCGGTCTCCGCCAGCCAGCAAGGTGCTGATAGTGTCCGCGACGGTCTTGCGGCGGTTCAGTCGGCAGATTCTGTCTTCAGCTCCATCGTTGAAGTCATTGACCGGCTTGTCGGTGATATCTCTGAAATCGCCACCGCTATCCAGAAGATGGCCGAGGACAGTTCCGCCATGTTGGATGCCAGCAGCCGAATCAGCAACATAAGCGCCGCTAACGCCGACGAAGCCCAATCGGTATCTGCCGCCACGGAAGAACAGTCAGCTTCCATGTCGGAAATCGCCACCGCCAGTCACAACCTGGCAACCCTGGCATCGGAACTCCAGAACGAGGTCAACAAATTCAAGTTGTAATGCTTCTTTCATATCGTTGAATTCGAATAACACGTGCCTACACTCTCTGCAAGATTTGATACCTTTTGCAGAGAGTGTTTTTTTCAGGCCGCAACACAGGATAATCCACAAAAAACGAAAAAGCAACCGCACGCTTTCAGAACGTGCGGCTGCCCTTGTGCAAAGATGGAGTCCAAAATGCCGTCAACAATATATGCCTAAACCTGCATGTGCAGGTGGGTGCTCTAAGTCCGGTTTTTGATATTCGCTCAGAGACGATGCATCAGCTGCCGGCGCAAATCAAGCTCCCATATGGAAAAAAGTCGGTTAGACATCAATATCTGTCCACGCACACTCCAGACAACTCCTTCTTTGCCGATATATTATCATAAACAAACGGTCATTACAAGTCTTGACAATAGGAAATCCGCCATTTTTCACAAAAAAATACGCGGTCACCGTGAAAATAGTCCCCGACAATCCGTACGACTCGAGAACCACCCCAGACTCCTTGATATTCCATGATACAGCGAATTGTGAAAAAACTGCCGCCGGAAACCAAACTGTTTCCGACGGCAGTTTTTTTCGTATATACCATTAAATCTTTTTTCCATCTGTCCCGCCAATGCGCCCTGTCAATCCAGGAAATCACGCAATTTGTGGCTGCGGCTGGGATGGCGCAGTTTACGGAGGGCTTTGGCCTCGATTTGACGGATACGTTCCCGTGTCACGCCAAAATTTTGGCCGACCTCTTCCAACGTCCGGGCCCGACCGTCATCAAGGCCGAAACGCAGACGAAGGACCTTTTCCTCACGCGCTGTCAATGTGTCGAGCACTTCTTCAAGCTGTTCCTTGAGAAGCATGAACGAAGCCGCTTCCGCGGGAGCCGGGGCATCGTGATCCTCAATGAAGTCGCCGAGATGGGAGTCCTCTTCCTCGCCGATTGGAGTTTCCAGTGACACCGGCTCCTGGGCGATTTTCAATATCTCGCGCACCCGGCTGACATCGACCTCCATCTCCTTCGCTATTTCATCCGGTGTTGGTTCACGGCCAAACTGCTGCAACAGTTGACGGGAAATTCGGATGAGCTTGTTGATGGTTTCCACCATGTGAACCGGTATCCGGATTGTCCGGGCCTGGTCCGCGATGGCGCGGGTGATAGCCTGACGAATCCACCACGTCGCATAGGTGCTGAATTTATACCCCTTGTTGTAGTCGAACTTCTCAACCGCCTTAATGAGACCAAGATTACCCTCTTGAATGAGGTCAAGAAACTGCATACCACGGCCAACGTAACGCTTGGCAATACTGACGACGAGACGCAGATTTGCCTCGGCCAACCTGGTTTGAGCACTCTCATCGCCTTTTTCCATCCGCTTGGCGAGGTCAATCTCTTCCTCAGCCGACAGGAGTTGAACCCGTCCAATCTCCTTCAGGTACATGCGAACCGGATCATCGATACTGATTCCCTCGGGAATGCTGAAATCGATCTCATCCTCGCCTTTTTCCATTTCGGCTTCAACGGGTTCCATGACGTCATAGATGACATCAATGTTCTTCTTCGCGAACGTCTCCAACACATCATCGATGGTCTCGGAGGAAATATCCTGCTGGTGGAGAGCTTCGATGATATCGCCATAGTTGATGGAATTGCCATTTTTCCGGCTTTGGCTGATCAACTGGTTGACAATCGCTGTCAGGGAATTGTTCTTTGGAGATGCTTCCTTCGACGTCTGCGTTTCGTCAGCGGCATCCTTCCCCCCCTTAAGCGTTTGCGCCGGTGGCTCTGGCGATTCCTTCGGCCGGCTCTTGCCCTTCGGCTTGTCCGCCTTCAGAGCCTCCTCCTTCCCCTTGCTATCAGGCGGTTTCGGTGCTTTCGGATTGCTCTTGCCCGTCGACGTCCCTGCCTTCGGCGATTCCTTTTTATCCCTATCCTCAGACGTTTTCGGCGTCTTTGGTGTTCCCTTCAGCTTGTTCTTGCCTTTCGATGAATCCTGTTTCGGCGGCTCTTTCTTGCCTTTACCTTCAGATGAATTGGGCGCCTTTGGCGTGTCCTTCGGCTTGCTCTTGCCCGTCGATGTCCCCAGCTTCGACGTCGCATTTTCGCCCTTGTTTTTACC
>JAEEGN010000011.1 GCA_016280345.1 Selenomonadaceae bacterium
CTGGAAGAACAAGTAGACGTCATTCTTGATGAGTAGTCGTCACTGGAGTCCAAACGTGTGCCCTTACGATCTTGCAGCTTACGGCGGCGGCGAGGCCGGGGAAAACGGGCAGGGCGGCGTCATCGGCTACGCGCAGTTCATGGCCTTCAACGCGGCCTATTCATCGTTCAATGCCGTCTTCGGACAGTTCATCGGCCTCATCGGCACGTTCTTCGGCATCCAGCCGCAGCTGGAAAACCTGCGGCCGATTCTGGAGGAAGTGCCGGAGAGCGGCGGGGACAAGCCCGATTCCGATACGCTGACCGGTGCCATGGCGGTGGAGCATCTTTCCTTCGCCTACGAGGGCGGCGAGGAAGTGCTGCACGACGTGAGCTTCCGCGTCCGCGCCGGCGAGAACGTGGCCATCGTCGGACGCTCCGGCTGCGGGAAGTCCACTCTCATCCGCTGCCTTCTGGGCTTTGAGCGGCCGACGAAGGGCACGGTCTATTACGACGGGCAGGACCTTTCCGAGCTTTCGCTGCCGTCGGTCCGGACGCAGCTCGGCGTGGTGCTGCAAAACGGCCAGCTCATGACCGGCGACATCTTCACCAACATCGTCGGCACGCGGCTGCTCACGCAGGACGACGCCTGGGCGGCGGCGGAGGCGGCGGGCATCGCCCAGGACATCGCGGAAATGCCGATGGGGATGCAGACGATCATCAGCGAGGGCAGCTCCAACATCTCCGGCGGCCAGCGGCAAAGGCTGCTGATTGCCCGGGCCCTGGTGGGCAATCCCGCCATCCTGATTTTTGACGAGGCCACCAGCGCCCTCGACAACCGTTCCCAGGCCATCGTCACCGAGAGTCTCGACCGGCTCAAGGCCACGCGCATCGTCGTCGCCCACCGCCTCTCGACCATCCGGGGCTGCGACCGCGTCATCGTCATGGACGAGGGGCGCATCGCCGAGGAGGGCGGCTTCGACGAGCTGGTGGCAAAGGGCGGCATCTTCGCCGAGCTGGTCAAGCGGCAAGTCGCGTAAGGAGAAGCATTATGGCAAACGAAGCGGGCGGCGATGAACGCCGCGCCTATATGAACCGGCTGGCGAAGCGCGCCGTCACGGACGAAGCCGCGTTCGTCGAGCTCTACAATGAATTCTTTCCCGTGGTCTATCGTTTCCTGCTGTCGAAATGCCGCAACGGCGAGATGGCCGACGAAGCGGTCAGCCGCACGTTCTTCAATCTCTACGCCCATCTCGGCGAATACGACGAGAGCCGGGGCGCGTTTTCCACCTGGCTGTTCCGGATCGCGGTCAACGAGCTCCGCATGCTTTTCCGGGCGAAGCAGCGCTCCCTGGATACGTCATGGGACGAGGGCTTCGACCCGCCGGCGCCGGACCACGCGGGCCCCGAGGAGCAGCTTCTCAGGAAGGAACGGGAACGGCAACTCCATGAAGCCCTGCTCCGGCTGCCCGAGCGGGAGCAGAAGATCCTCGAAATGACCTACTGGCTGAAGCTCTCCGCCGAGGAGGTTGCCGGCGAACTCGGCATGACGAAGGACGCCGTCTGGGCCGTGCTCTCCCGGAGCCGGAAAACATTGAAGAAATATCTGGAAGAAAAGGAAGCGGGAAAAGCATGAACGCAGCAATGAAGCGGGTGGGACTCCTGGCGTTGGCGATATTCCTGGCGGCGGGCGGCGGGCTCGGCGAAGCCGCCGTGACATCGGCCGCCCCTTCCCCGGGGATAAGCGATGCCTCCGGCGCGGCAGGGACGCCGCTCCGCCTGTCCCTTTCCGGGAGCGTCGGGATGGCGCTGGCAACCGATGAGAGCATCGAGGCCGCCGAGGCGGGAAAGGATACGGCGAAATGGCAGCTTTCCGCCGCTCGCCGCGCCGCCGGTTTCCAGGTCAACTGGCGTTCCGGCGCCAGCCACATCGGCGGGATGAACTACGAGGCGGCCCGGAAGAGATACCGGGAAGGGCTGTCTCCGGACGCCTATACGAACAGCTTCACCAACAATTTTTCCGCCGAATTTCCGCTCTACACCGGCGGGCGTGTCGAGAACACCATCGAGGCGCGCCATCACGGCCTTTCCTCCGCCGACCTCCGGCTGGAGAACACGAAGCAGACCGTGAAGTACCAGACCACCGAAGCCTATTTCAATGTGCTGCAGCAGAAGAATCTCGTAGAGGTCGCCGCCAGCGCGGTGCGGATGTCCGGCGAGCAGCTTTCTCTCATTGAAGCGCAGTTCAGCGAGGGCGCGGTGGCAAAGGCCGATGTGCTCCAGATGCAGGTACAGCTCGCGAATTACCGGCAAAGCCTCGTCACCGCGGAGGGGGCGCTCGACGTCGCCCGGAAAACGCTGCTCGACTGCGTCGGGCTGCCCCATGATACCGCGTTTGAGACGACGGACCGCTTTTCTTACGAACCTTACTCGCTGACGCTTCCCGCCTGCCTGGACTACGCGCTGGAAAACCGGCCGGACGCGGCGGCGGCGCAATACGCGGTGAAGCAGGCGGAAGCCCAGAAGGAAGCGGCGAAATCTGGCTACCGTCCCACCCTTTCCGCCGTCGCCTCGAAAAGCGTCGCCGATGAAAAGGCCTTTCGCCACGACCGGAGCGAAGCGTGGGAAGCGGGCCTTTCCCTTTCCTGGAGCGTTTTCGACAACATGGTGACGGCGGCCAACGTCAACGCGGCGAAATCCGAGGCCGACCGGGCACAGGCCGAGGCCGAACTCCTGCTGCGGAACGTCCGCTTGCAGACGGAAAGCGCCTATATCCGGATGAAGGCGGCCGAGACCAATATCCAGACGGCCGCCGCCGCCATAAAGCAGGCCGAGAACCGGTACACGATCGCCCAGGTCCGCTACGAGGAGGGCGTCGATATCCTGCTCGCCGTGACCGACGCCCAGGAAAAGCTGACCCAGGCCCGCACGAACTATTGCACGGCGCTCTATGAGTACAACCTGAACAAGGCAGCCCTCGAAAAGGCGATGGGCGTCCCCGTGGATATGGACGTGCCGCGCTACGTCGCCGCGAGAGACGAAGGCAAGTCCGAGCCGCGCGCCCTCGACGAAGCCGCGCTCCATCCCGGACAAAACGAAACGCCCGGCGGGAGCTCGCCGGGCGAGAAAGAATAGGAACAGAAAAAGCTGTACGATCGGACGCTGTGTTTCCGGTTTCAGTACCAACTTAATTGCTGCATCATTTCGCCCCTGCCACCCAGTTAGTGAACAAAAACGGCACATTGTCAGGCGTATTATAGGTACTGTAAAGACTGTCATCCGCGAGTTGCATTCCGATCAACTCGTCGCCCGATTTATCGGCATGCTTTACCACTGCCGAGCGCACGCCGCCTCCGTTCCATTCCATATCGGTAAGACCTACCCATTGATCGGAATACCTGACCGCGATTTCGGCCCATGTCATTCTCGGCTTCATCTCTGCCATTTCTGCCACCGCTGCTTTCGCCAATCATCTTCCCTGATGTTTCCTACATATATCATAACGGGCTTTCGCGTGGAGGCCAATTTGAGGTGCGCGGGGGCATAAAAAACTTTTTTCAAAAAACCTGTCAGTTTTTTCCGGCGCGCGCATATATACGGATGAAAACAGAAAGACCAGGAGGAACTGAAACGTAAAAGCCATTGCATAAGGAGGGGACACGGATGGATGACAGGGAAATGGAACGGCGGCTCGGGGAATTCGATTTCTCCCGGCTCAGCCCGACGCGGGAACCGTTGCTGCAAAAGCTGCTTTTCCTGCACCGGTCGCCGGGCGTCGTAGAGGGAGAAACCGACGATCCGTGGGCGAAGCGGCTTGACGATGAAATGCTGGACGACGCGGTGGCGGCAGGCAATCCCGCCGCGATGGAGAAACCGAAGGACAATAAGTAAAGGAGGGGGACAACATGACAAACGAGATGATGGACAAAATCATGAGTGAGGAAGAGCTGGACCAGGTGGTTGGTGGAGCCAAAGTTTTTATCCTTGCCTATCTGAAAAACGGCAAAATCGACGCTTTTCACGGTGATTACACGGGCGACGAGGAGGCCCTGAAGACGCTGATCGATGGCGGCGAGGTGCAAAGCCTGAAGATGCACTTTTCCGGGGGTCATATGCAGGGCATCCGGAAGGAACACGTCCAGGCCCTGGTTGACAAATACAGGCGCAATGGCTACACGATCTACAAAACCCGCGAACAGTAACAGAAGGGCATTCCTGCAAGGGAACTTCCAATAGAATAAGGAGGCGGGCAAAATGGCAAACGAAGAACTATTGGACAAGGTCATGAGCGAGGACGAACTGGAACTTGTGGCGGGAGGCGCGGGCTACGCGTACTTCCTGAAGCGGCCGGACGGGAAATACGACATCGTCAGCGCTACCGACAAACTGACGCCCGCACAGGTCAAAGGGATTTTGGCCGGGGAGCCGCCGGCGAGACTGGGAATCGCCAAAAGCATCAGGACCAATTTCAATGTCGGCATAGATGCAAACCGACTGGACGCGGTCAGGCAAAGGCTAAACAAGCTCTATAATGGTTGCACATTCCAGTATATGTGATACGACATCTGACTTTTTTCGGTGTAACCCGGTGCGGGAACTGTTGCGGCGGCGGGCAATCCCGCCGCCTTTGGGGAACCGATGGGCAAACGCTAAAGGAGGCGGACAACATGACGGACGATCTGATGAACAAGCGTATGACGGAGGACGAGCTGGACAACGTCGTGGGCGGAGCGAAAGTGATGATTATCACCCATACAAGGCTGGGCCTGATTGACGGTTACTTCGGCGACTATCAGGGAAGCCAGGAAGCGCTGGATAAGCTGCTGCAAGAGGGCAACGTGGCCGGCATCAGGAAGCTGCACAAATGGGGAAAAGTGCGTATGATCAAGAAGCCGTATCTCGAAAGAGTCAAGGAA
>JAEEGN010000099.1 GCA_016280345.1 Selenomonadaceae bacterium
ACGCGTTGAAGGCGGCGACGCCCGCTTCGACGTAGCCGTTGATGGAGGTGGCCGTGGTGGGGTCGGCGCCGTAGGCGATGAGCTGGAGCTTTGCCTCCCGCCGCCCCAGTTTCGATGAGAAGTCCGCAGGGACCACGAGGATCGCGTTGACCTTCCGGTCGTCCATCAGCCGGACGGCCTCCGCCCGGGAGGTCACATACCGCGGCGAGAAATAGGCGGAGCCGGACAGGAAGCTCACCGCGTCCTGCGCCGTGGGCGAGGCGTCCTCCAGTACCACGGCGACCGGCGCGTTCTTCACGTCGAGGTTGATGCCGGAGCCGATGATGATGATCAGCAGGATCGGCAGCACCGTCCCGATCAGGAGGCTGCTGCTGTCCCGCCAGAGTTGCACGAATTCCTTGCGGCAGAGCGCCACAAGGCGCCGGAAAAATCCGTTTCCTTCCATCAGGCCGCGCCTCCTTTCCCTCGCGCCGTTTCCACGATGCGGATGAAGACCTCGTTCATGGTCGAGGATTCATCGCCGTACTGCGCCCGCAGGTCGGCGGGCGTACCGATGGCGAGGAGCTTTCCCTGGTCCTGGATCATGATGCGGTCGCAATACTCGGCTTCCTCCATGAAATGCGTCGTCACGATGATGGTGGTGCCTTTCACGGAGAGGTCCGTGATCTGCCGCCAGAAATCCCGCCGCGCCAGCGGGTCGATGCCGCTGGTGGGCTCGTCGAGGAACAGGATCTTCGGCTTGTGGAGCAGCGCCGCCGCCATCGAGAGCCGCTGCTTGTAGCCGCCGGGCAGGGACTCAGCCGGCGAATGGCGGTATTCTTCCAGATGAAATTCCTGCAGCGTCTCTTCCAATCGCCGCGCGATGTCTTTCCGGGAAAGGCCGTAGGCGCCGCCGAAGAAGGACAGGTTCTGCTCCACGGTCAGGTTCCCGTACAGGGAGAATTTCTGGGCCACATAGCCGATATTGGCACGGGCCTCGGTGCGGGCGTCCCGGAGATTCACGCCGGCGACGCTGAGATGGCCGCTGGTCAGCGGCAGGAGGCCGCAGAGCATCCGGAAGGTCGTGGTCTTGCCCGCGCCGTTCGGCCCCAACAGGCCGAAGACTTCCCCGTGCCGGACTTCAAAAGATGTCTTGTCCACGGCGGTGAAGTCGCCGAACTTGCGCACCAGTTCCCTGACCTCGATGTCGATATCGCTGCCGAGGGTGTGATTCCCGTGGAGGTCGAGGGGCGCGAGGTCGAGGTCCTCCGTTTTGCCCTCGGCGTTCTTTTCCTCGTCTTCGCGCAGCAGGCACATGAAGCCGTCCTCCAGCTGTTCCTCGGAGGGCGCGAAGGGAAACGGCGCGAGGTCGCGGATCTTATCCTCCGTGACGTTCTCCCGCCGGATGAAATGAACGGTGCCGCGGTCCGGCACCGCGTCCACGACGGCGTCCTTGTCGTCCAACAAAGCGCCCTGCAGGACGCGCATGGGCAGCCCCTCGGGCGGCGTCATACGATAGCAGCGGCCCCGGGCCAGCCCGCGCAGCTCCTCGGGGGAGCCGGTGGCTAAAATTCGGCCGTGGTTCATCACATAGACGCGGCGGCAAAGCTCCGCCTCGTCCATGTAAGCGGTGCTGACGAAGATGGAAAGCCGCTCCTCCCGGGACAGCTTTTGCAGGATGTCCCAAAGCTCGCGGCGGGACAGCGGATCGACGCCCACCGTCGGCTCGTCCAGCAGCAGCAGATCGGGAGAGCGCACGAGGGTGCAGGCCAGCCCCAGCTTCTGCTTCATGCCGCCGGACAGCTTGCCCGCCAGACGTTCCGTGAATTTTGTCAGCCCCGTCATTTCCAGAAGATGGGGGAATCGGGTCTTTCGCGTCTCCTCCGGCACGCCGTGAAGATTCGCGTAGAGCGTCATATTCTCCGCGATGGTCAGGTCCTCATAGAGGCCGAATTTCTGCGGCATGTAGCTGAGCCGGTTCTGGATGACCTGCTCGTGGCCCTGTACCTCCATGCCAAGAACGCGAAGAGAGCCGGAGGTGGGCGAAAGCAGTCCCGCGATCAGCCGCATCAGCGTCGTCTTTCCCGCGCCGTCCGGTCCGATCACGGCAGTCAGGCAGCCCGTCTGCAGGGAAATCCCGATGCCGTTCAGCGCCGTGACAGGGGGCGCGCCCTTGGGCGTGAATTGTTTGACGAGGTCTTTCGCCTCGACGATCGTTTCTTCCA
>JAEEGN010000100.1 GCA_016280345.1 Selenomonadaceae bacterium
GAAGCTCAGCATCCTGTTCGCGATGCCCTCCTGCGTGCCCGCCACGCCCTTCGAGGACGCGGGCGCGAAATTGGACGCGGCGGACATGGAAGAGCTGCTCGCGGACAGGCGCATCTTCGGGCTGGGAGAATTCATGAATACCCCCGGCGTCTTCCGCGCCGACGACGCGGTGCTGGACAAACTGACGCTGGCCCGCCGCGCGGGAAAGATCGTGGACGGCCACGCGCCGGAGCTTTCCGGCCGGGAGCTGAACGCCTACGCCTGTGCCGGCATCCTCGGCGACCACGAATGCCGGACGGCGGAAGAAATCCGCGCGCGCATCGCGAAAGGCATGTACGCCATGCTGCGGGAAGGCTCCGCCTGTCACGACCTGCGCAACCTCCTTGCGGGCGTCACCGAGGCCAGCAGCCGCCGCGCGCTGTTCTGCTCCGACGATTGCCAGCCGAAGACCATCCTGACCGAAGGACATATAGACCGCCATCTGCGCATCTGCGTGGAGGAAGGCTTCGATCCGGTGACGGCCATCCGCATGGCGACGCTGAACGCGGCGGAGGCGTTCCGCCTCTGTGACCGGGGCGCCATCGCGCCGGGCCGTCGGGCGGATATCGTACTGCTGGACGACTTGAAGGATTTCCATGTGCATCGCGTATTCCTCGGCGGCGAGCTGGTCGCCGAGGAGGGCCGCTATCTGCCGGAGCTGTCCCTCGCCGACGTCTCCGCCGTGCGCGGCAGCGTCAAGGTCAGGGATTTCTCGGCGGACCGGCTCAAAGTGAAGCTCCGCAGCGGCAGGGCCCGCGTCATCGGCGTGCAGAAGAACAGTATCGTGACGACGAAGGAGATCGTCCCGGTCCAAACGGACGACGGCGGCGACTTCGTGTTCGACCCCGCCCGGGACGTCTGCAAGCTGGCGGTCGTCGAGCGTCACCGCGGCACGGGACGGGTCGGCGTCGGTCTCCTGGGCGGCTACGGCATAAAAGCGGGCGCCGTCGCCGTGTCGGTGGCCCACGATTCCCACAACCTGATCGTGGCGGGCGTCAGCAACGAGGAAATGGCCTTCGCCGTGGAAACATTGATCGGGATGGAGGGCGGCATGGTCGTCGTCAAAGGCGGCAAAGTGCTGGCCTCCATGCCGCTTCCCATCGCGGGCCTAATGACCACGGAAAGCGCCGAATGGGTCGCGGAGCGGCTGGACGCGATCCACGAGAAAGCGCAGACGGAACTGGGCGTCAGTCCGGACATGGAGCCGATCATGCTGCTGACCTTCATGGCGCTGCCCGTCATTCCGGCGCTGAAGCTCACCGCCCGCGGACTTTTCGACACCGGGCTGTTTGACTTCGTGCCGCTGGAAGCGTGAAGACGCCCCTTCCGCCGGCAGCGGCGGGCGCCGTTTTCCTTTTTTCCCGTCGGGTAAAGACTTCATGCAAACCGCCTGCGAATGTGATATGATATATATAATCCTTCAATCTTAGGAGGCAATCGAAATGCTTGCAAAAGACGTAATGAAAACAGAACTTGTGACGGTCGGCGAGGACACGCCCGTCAAGGAAATCGCCAGGAAGATGCTGGATCACGACATCTCGGGCCTTCCCGTGGTGAACGGGCAGGGAGAGATCCTCGGCGTCATCAGCGAGCTGGACCTGATGCGGAAGCAGATCAAACCCAACGAGCCCAGCATTTGGACGATGATTTGGGGCATGGACCCCGAACGGGAGAAGCAGCATCGGGACGCGATCCGGAAATACATGGGCAAGACCGCGGGAGACGTCATGACCGCGCCCGCAATGACCGTCGAGGCGTCGGACAGCCTGGAAAAAGTGGGAAACCTGATGTTCAACAAGAAGATCAAGCGCGTATTCGTCACGGAGGGCGGAAAGCTCGTCGGCGTTATCAGCCGCTCCGCTTTCACGAAGCTGCTGCTGAACGACGAAAAATAACTGATCTCTTCCGACGCCCGCCCGGAATACACGGGCGGGAATATCGAAACGCAGGGAGGCAAGGAATATGACAACATTTTTGATAGCGCTTGCGGCGCTTGTGATCGGGTACGCGGTTTACAGCAAGATCGTGGATGCCGCCTTCGGCCCGACGGACAGGGAGACGCCGGCGGTCAGGCTCAATGACGGCGTGGATTATATGCCGCTGCCGACGTGGAAGGTCTTCATGATCCAGCTCCTCAACATCGCGGGGCTCGGCCC
>JAEEGN010000012.1 GCA_016280345.1 Selenomonadaceae bacterium
CAGCGCACTTCGGAAGCGCCGAGTTGTTTTGGGCGATGCTTCTTGATGTTTTCGGGGATGCTCACAGGGCTCACTCCTATTACCGTAAATATATGGAATAAGTATATGCCATGTGAGGCGCTATGTCAAGCCATTGAACGCTGTTTCTTCGTCAGCAGGGGTGCCAGTGTCCCGTTTTAGCTGGTTTCTCTGAAATGAACTGATTTAGCAGTGTCAAGATGGGGTTTCTATTACCGTAATTTTATATGGTTTCTGTGGTATAAAATAAATAGGAGCTGCCCTTCGCCCGTATTGGCGGGGGGATAAGGCTCCTATTTTTTATACCTTTTTACAAGTGTGATTTTCCCGTTCTGAATAATAATAATGTCCATGTCTCTGTCTAAACCTCGACGAAATCTTCCGTCAATGGTGTTTTCTAGTTTGTCGAATGAAACCGGATTATCACCAAAACTCAAAACCAATCCGCCCGTATTTTCGCTTATTTGCTTTAATCCGCGTCGAATAGCGCCGTCCGCAGATTTTTCTGATTGCACTGTCTTGAATTCCCATAATTTCCCTTTCCATTCGCAATCTGCCGTTTTCTCATATATTTTTTAGATTCTGTCAATAGGTTAATATCTCCACCAAATGTTTTATTGATAAAATTTGCTGTTTTTAATTTCATTCTTATCGTCGTTTACCTTGTAGTCAGAATCATAGTAAACCGTACCTTCTCCCGGCTTGGCATTGGCAGCGTATTCTTGCGAGACATTGCTGATTGCAAGCCGGGTTTTCTTTTCTTCTCCTATCTCTCCCTTCACCTTTGCGCTTCCGGCCGTTTCGATGAATCACCCATTCATTCACTCCCCGCGGATGCAGGTTCGGGTTCCAGACCGCGTCTTTTACGCACTCACGCCGGGAAAGAGCAGCCAGATGAAGGAAAAGATTCTTCATGGGTCCATAGGCTTTTCCCATCAATGCGGCGGCGATGTGTTCCTACCATGCGGGCAAGTGTGGACATGCTGCAGGAAGCTGATACTGCCGATGACGCAATCGCCGATGTTATTGACGACCGGCGTGTTGATCTGGACATTCTTCGGCGCCGTGATAGTGATGTTGCCGTCCTGATTGAGCTACACGAAGACCGACGGCTCCTGGTTGAGAAAGCCGCCGACATTAAAGCCGTCCGCCACCGAGTATTTGCGGAAGCTCCCCGGCTGCCGGGGCTCGTCGGTCCCCTGCACCACGTTGGAGTTGTCGCTCTGGACGAACACCGCCAACCCGATGTCCTCCGGCACCAGGTCCACGATGAAAGCGCAGACGCCGGCATGGTAGCGGAAAAAGGGCAGGTGGAACAGCGTCGCCGGTTCCACCGCCTTGTTGTAGCCGTCAATCTGCGTCACCAGCGGCAGGCAGTCCACACATTCGCCATCCACCTTCCTCACCTTGACCGGAATGGCGGTATGGTCCTGGCTGCGGATAGCCTGCTGAATATGAAACTCCGCCGCGTTGAAATCGGACGCGCCGGAGTTGATTCTTTTCGTACCTTTGACGTTGTCGGCTATGCGACCTCCTCCGAAAAGGGCATAAGAAAACCGCCTATCCGTAGATAAGCGGTTCAGTTATGCACCCGGTTGATGTCCTAGATCCCCTTTGCCGTTTCATGAAGCTGTTCTCTTCCAGGGATTCCAGCCCTCTCGGCGTAGTCCGTGGGCGCGGCATGGAGACCAGCGTGAAGCCTTCGACGTAGCCGTTGTCGGCCAGCCGGGCGGCGGAAATCTTCTCGCGTCGAACTTGTCGCAGCCCATCGACTTTTCGAGGGTGCGGAGGATTCTGTATATGGCGGCGTAATTGTCCATAGGATTCCATCCAATCGTGGACTAAGCGATTTTCTTTTTCTTGGCCTTCCAGGCGGCCCGGGCTTCGTTGAGGGACATCTCGTTATTCGGCATATGCGCCAGATCGGGATTATCGTTTTGCGCGTAGTCGTTACACCAATCGCAAACAGGGCAAGTCTCAAACGCGAATACTTCTGCTTCCCCGCAGCACGGGCACGGATGCCGTACAATCATTTCGCTCCCCTCCTCGTTTATATTTTACTTCTTTTTCGTTACCCTTGCAAGGTATTCATCTGGCAAATAATTTTTATATCTCGATTTCGGCAAAGCAAAATACGTATTGATTGATTGGTTTTCCGTCCCAATGACAATCCGGCTCTTTTTTTCATCGAATCGATAAAACAGCCGATCTCCCGGATCATACCAATCCAGATAATCTTCACCGGTATCCGCATTCAGTAAATCCGCTGCCTCGTTCAGCCATTGGTTGAATGTGATTCCCATGTCGTCCGCGTGCTTTTTATGCCTTTTGTCGTGGCCTTTGCTGGTTGTCTCCGCGTAGAACGTGGGCTTTTCAACGGAACCAAACCCTAGGATTACCTTTGTTTTCCCGTTTACAATTCCTGCCTGCTCCATGCCTTGCATTATACCATGTTTTCCGCGCCACCGGTTGCGATGAATTTTCCATCCATATCATAGTGCACCTTCTTTCTGTTTTTAAGCATAAGAAAAGCGCCTTGCATTTGCAAAGCGCTTTCGCGTTTCAGTATTGTATGTTTTATGCGACTTTTTTCGGTTTCCCAGTAGTGGCTTTTTGGTAATCACGAACGTCCTTATAATAGGACACCTCACAAGAAGGGCATACATGCTCCGCCTTTTTCCAGTCTTTCACCTCTGGAACAAAGCTCTCTTTCACATCTCCATCGACCACTTTGTTGATTTCATAACACATCGTTTCTGGAATGTCTTTCCCCAACAACGGGCAATGAATCATTTTATCAGGAATCACTTTTGCAGCAGCCATTTCATGATCACCTCCAATTTCCTTTTTTGTTTCTCTGTGAAAAACTCTTTTGGAATCACCGTCAACAGCTTTCCATACTCCAAAATAACACTGCTTCCATTATGAGCGATAAATTCAAACTTATCTTTTGATTCTTGAATCATCACAAGAGCGTTGTCAATATAGCTTTGCGCCATTTCTTGCGTGGCCTGTCTGTCCTCAAATCTTTGTACTGCATGAGCCGCCATATCAACGATTTCAATTCGTTTTGGTTTCATAAGTCTTGATTCGCCTTGAATCAATCCCATATCATGCCATTCTTCGTTGAGATTTGAATATACATCTTCCATGCTTTGAATTCTACCATTTCCGTCAGCCTTTGTAAACCGTCCCCGATCATCTCGCGGCTGGTCATGTCTATAATCTTGTATCGCGTAATCACTAACCTTGTTCGAGATTTCCAGCCTTATCTCGTCATCGCCCGGGCTGCCGAATATCTGCTCTCCGCGCTCTTCCAGCCCCAGGGCCGGTATCACCGGACGACAGACGCAGTGGCAGTTCACCAGCTCGGCCGGCCTTCGTATCGAAGACGCTCCGATGCGGGAGGTCCAGCATGGCCGCCTCCCTGGCGCGGCGGTTGTCCACCTCGTCCAGATCGTGAATGAACATCAGATACGTCATCTGCTCGATGACGGAAAGCGGGTTCGTGACGCCGCCTGTCCAAAAGATTTCCCACAGGCTGTCGATTTTGTTCTTCAGTTCGCCGGTCACCATGTCTGTCGATCCCCTCATTTTCCCCGCCGCAATTGAAGCGCTGCCGGCCACGCGCTGAGACGGTACGCCGGCCACGATGATCTTCTATGATTTAATTCGATATGAATCGGGAAAATCCTTTATTTGCCGGAAACAGCCGCCGACGAGAATGACCATCGCCCATGGATACATACGCTGGTCCGGGAGACGACAGAGCGGATTGCGGTTATAAGCCACTGATGCGCGCCTGGCACCGGCGCCTGGATACGGGGAAACGCCATGATTCCGACCGGCTCCGACGGGGCCGTTTTTTTGTTGCCGGACGATATGAAAGGAATACGTAACGATTACGGAAAATTTGAATATTTTTATGTAATTCCGCTCTTCCCTCGTAGCCGTAACGGGGGTTGTGTGCTATAATATACTGGATATAGAGTTTCATCATTTTCAGGAATCGCGGTTTCCAATATCCATAGTGGGAGGGGTTTTTATGTCAAACGAGCCGCACGCCGCCTTCACGTTGTCGGAGGGGCTGAAGCGGGAGATCGATGCGGTGATGGACGCGCACGACCACGACGCGACGCAGATCGTCGGTATTCTGCTGGACGTGCAGGATGCCATCGAGCAGCAGTACGTGCCGGAGCCGGTGGCGTTCTATATCGCGGAAACGTTGCCGGTGAAGGTGTCGATCATCTACGACTGTCTGACGTTCTATTCGGCGCTTTCCGACAAGCCGCGGGCGAAGTACCCGGTGCAGGTCTGCCGCTCGGTGGTATGTAAGGTGAACGAGAGCGATTCCCTGCTCTCGACGCTGAAGAAGCTGCTCAATATCGACGTCGGCGAAGTGACTTACGACGGGCGCTTTACACTGGAGGAGGTTCCGTGCTTCGGGGCCTGCGACAAGGCGCCGGCGGTCCGCATCAACGGGCAGGTGTATGGCCCGCTCGATCGGCCCGAGAAGGTCCAGGCCCTTTTGGCCGAGTTCATGTGAAAAGGAGTTGACGGATATGAGCAGCGAAGTGCGTTTCATTACGAAGAATTTCGGCAAGTATGATCCGATGTCCATCGATTCCTATCTTTCCATCGGCGGTTTCTCGGCGCTGAAGCGGGCGGTGACGATGGACGGGGAAGATATCGCTTCCCTGGTGGGCCGGGCGAAGGTGAAGGGGCGCGGCGGCGCGGCCTACGATATGGGGCGCAAGTGGTCGCAGGCCCGGGCGGTTAAGGGGGACCACAAGCTCCAGATCTGCAACGCCGACGAGGGCGAGCCCTGTACGTTCAAGGACCGGGAGATCATCAAGAACGATCCCTTCAATCTGATTGAGGGCATGATCATCGGCGGCTATACAGTGAAGGCCCAGGACGGCTATCTCTATATGCGCGAGGAGTACCGCCATCTGCGGCCGTTGCTTCAGAACGCGATCCGTCAGGCGGAAGAGCGGGGCTTCCTGGGGGACAATATTCTGGGCGTCGAGGGCTTCAATTACCACATCCATCTCTATTCCGGCGCGGGCGCTTACGTCTGCGGCGAGGGTACGGCGCTGATTCGCTCGAGTGAGGGCAAGGCAGGCCGGCCGCGGATGAAGCCGCCTTTCATCAAGGTGAGCGGTGCTTTCGCGCTGCCGACCTGCGTGAACAACGTGGAGAGTTTCGCCATCGTTCCGCATCTCCTGCTGGACGACGCGGGCTTCTATATGAGCTACGGCGGCGGCGAGTCGGTGGGTACGAAGCTGGTGAGCGTTGGCGGCAACGTGCGCAATCCCGGCGTTTTCGAGATTCCCTTCGGGACAACGGTACGGGAGATCATCTACGGGCTGGCCCAGGGTATTCCCAGCGGCCACGCGCTGCGCCTTATTCAGTTCGGCGGGGCGTCGGGAAAGATTACCGACGGGCGCATTCTCGACGTTCCCTATACGTACGACGATCTCAAGAAAGCCGGCGTGACGGTGGGCTCAGGGGCCATTCTGGTCATCGACGCCCGCACCAGCGTACTGGACTTCCTGCGGATGAACCAGGCGTTCTTCTCCCATGAGAGCTGCGGCCAGTGTACGCCGTGCCGCGAGGGCAATCTCCACCAGAAGCTGCTGCTGGAGAAGCTGGCGCGGGGCGAGGCGACGAGCGAGGACGTCGCGATGATGAAAAAGATTGGGAAAATCATGTCGCTTTCGTCGCTTTGCGGGCTGGGCGAGACGGCGCAGAGCGCGCTGCTTTCGGCTATGGAGGTCTTCCCTGATACCTTTGCCGTGGGAGGTGCTAAATAATGGAAATGGTTCATCTGAAAATCAATAATATCCCGGTGGAGGCGCCGAAGGGAACGAAGATCATCGAGGCGGCGAAGAGCATCAACATCAATATTCCCCACCTCTGCTACCATCCCGATCAGCGTGTGAAGGCGCGCTGCCGCCTCTGCTCGGTGGAGGTCAAGGGCAAGGCGAAGCTGCTGGCCGCCTGCTCGACGGAGGTCTGGGAAGGCATGGAGGTCTTTACCGACACCCAGATCGTCCGGGATACCCAGGTCGGAATCCTCCAGCTCATCATGGCGGACCACAACGCCAACTGCCTGACCTGCGCCCGCAACGGCCACTGCGAGCTGCAGGAGCTCTGCACCCGGTTCAACGTGCTCGATCCGCATCTGCCGGACGTCTGCAAGTACCCGAAGGCGAACAACACGAACCCGAGCCTGGTGCGCGATCCGTCGAAGTGCGTCAAGTGCGGCCGCTGCATCCGGGCCTGCAAGGACGTGCAGGGCATCGAGGCGCTGACATTTGCCAACCGCAGCGACAATATCATCGTGACGACGCCCTATAACCTGTCGATGGAAAAGACGGACTGCACGCTTTGCGGCCAGTGCAGCCTGGTATGTCCCACCGGGGCCATCGTGGAGAAGGACGACACGCAGCAGGTGCTGGACGCCTTGCAAGACCCGGATAAACACGTCATCGTGCAGACGGCGCCGGCCATCCGCGTGTCCCTGGGCGACGCCTTCGGACTCGAGCCGGGCGCCATCGCCACCGGTCAGATGGTGACGGCGCTACGGATGCTGGGCTTTGACAAAGTATTCGATACGAATTTCGCCGCCGACCTCACCATCATGGAGGAGGGCGCCGAGCTGATCCACCGTCTGAAGAACGACGGCGTGTTCCCAATGCTGACGTCGTGCAGCCCGGGCTGGATCAATTTCATCGAGAAGCATTACCCGGAGCTCCTGCCGCATCTTTCGACGGCGAAGTCCCCCATGAGTATGTTCGGCGCCATCGCCAAGACCTACTACGCCAAGCAGACGGGCATTCCGCTGGACCGTATCGTCACCGTTTCCATCATGCCCTGCACGGCCAAGAAATTCGAGGCGTCCCGGCCGGAGATGGGCCGCGACGGCCGCCGCGACGTGGACGTGGTGCTCACCACCCGCGAGCTTATCAAGCTTATCAAGTACGTTGGCCTCTCCTTTGACAATCTCCAGGAGAGCGAATTCGACTCACCGCTGGGAACCGGCTCCGGTGCCGGGGCGATTTTCGGCACGACCGGCGGCGTCATGGAGGCGGCCCTCCGCACCGTGTACGAGAAACTTACCGGGCAAGAGGCACAGCCGTTGGAGTTCGAGGCGGTGCGTGGCTTCGAGACCATCAAGGAGGCGACCGTCATCATCGGCGATACACCGGTGAAGGTGGCCATCGTCCACACGCTGGCCAGCGCCCGCCAGATGATGGAGCGCATCAAGGCCGGTGACTGCGACTACACGTTCATTGAGATCATGGCCTGCCCCGGCGGCTGCATCGGCGGCGGCGGCCAGCCCATCGGCACTACCAACGCCACCCGGCTAAAGCGCATGGCGGCGCTTTACAAGCTCGATCAAAACCTGCCGTTGCGGAAATCCCACGAGAACCCCGACATCATCAAGCTTTACAAGGATTTCCTGGGCGAGCCGCTGAGCGATCAGTCCCACGCGCTGCTGCACACTCATTACCACGCGGTGCATAAGATGTACGAGTTTTCCACCGAAGCCAAGGTAAAGTGACAAGAATTTAAAAAGGCCCGGTTCCTGTTTCGCCAGGAACCGGGCCTTTTTCTTTTTCATGGAGGGCTCCTGCCCCATCACGCTACGCTCTGACAGGAATCTCACTCCTACTCCGCAGCGTCATGCCGCCTCCGGGAGCCGTCCCCGGGAAAGCGCGTCATTCCCAGGAGGCCTTGTACTTCATGGCCTCAGACTTGCTGATGATGCGGCGCTCGTACATATCATCCAGCCAGTATTTGCCGTTGACGTAGTTCACATGGTAGATGTTGTCCGGCGTCATTTTCTTGCACAGACACTCGAAATCACAGCGCAGATTCTCTTCCACCACGTCGTATTCAAGCGGAATCCGCTCGTTGGTGCTGATGCCGATGCCGTTCTTGATGGCCTCCGCCACCAGGATCGGTTCGCCGAAATCGGTCTCCAGGTGGGTATAGGTGTTGTTTTTCAGCTTGATTCGCCGCAAAACGTCATCCGCCCCGCCGAAATCGAAAATGGCCGCTCCCTCCGGAAGTTTCAGGTTGATGATGTCATAGATGCAGGCACGGCGTGGCTCACTGTCGTCGAAGCTGTACCCACCGTTTTCCTCATGGATGCGATACGCTCTCATGGCTCGTTCCTCCCGGTTATTTTTAGGCGGCACAGCCGCCGACTATCGGTCTGCCCTTTCGCCCCTGGGTTACAAGAACGCCAGCGCCAACGCGCCGAAGCCCATGCTGACGGCCATGCCCTTCATCAGGTTCGCCAGCGTCGGGCCGACGTAACGCTCAGCCAGAGGGCGAAGCGAAAAGAGCAGGAAGGAGAGCGTGAAGAAGGACAGCGCCAAGTCCCAGTTATAGAGACTGTACAGGAAAAGCACCATCGCCAGCAGCATGCCGCTGATCTCGCCCCGAGAAAAAAGGCGTTCCTTCGGCTTTTCCAACGGCGGCGCTTCCGGCGACCGGCCGTGAAACGTCATTCCGTCCCCTCCTTCCGTCTTTTTTCTTGCCCTCGCCGTCCAACGACGAATATAACCCCACCCCAAACAAACGGCGGCGTTCGCCGTTACGTCAGCGATTTTGACAACCCCTCATCAACGAACGACGGCCGCAGCACACGCCGTTCCGGGCAAAACCGAAATCAGCGAGCCGAATCAGGCCCGCTCCATATCGCGGCTGGCGACGATATCGACGCCGAGGCCCAGAACATCCGGGCAGACCACGTCGCCGGCATGGATGGGGGCGTCAACGGTAACGCTCCGAAGCGCCTCGGCGCAGTCGAGGATTCGTCCCTTCGGCAGCACGTCCGCCGATACCACCGGCAGGAGCCGCAGCCGCCCGCCAGTGACGCGAACCGTCGAGGTCAGCATCCGCATGGGCGCGGTGAGCTCGTCTTTCGCGTATTTCGCCCCCCGCGGGCAACGGTTGCCAATCGTCCCCGTCACGACGCCGGCTTCAATGGTAGCTGTAATCTCGCACCCCATCGGGCACATGATGCAGTTCAGTACCTTCTGCTCGATTGCCATGTCTCACACCCCCTCGTCAATCGCCACGGAAATCTCGCCGGAGAGCGCCGCCGTCTTCGCCGCCGGCAGATCCACGGCAATCATCTCGCTGGGCTTCACGACCGCCAGAGGCTTCGTCAGGACCGTTTCACCGCCGCTGGTGATGACGAGCTTCACGCCGCGCTTGGGCTGGGCGGCCCGCATGAAGAGGCGCACATTTTCGCCCTCGATTCCAAGGCGAAGGTGCTGGGGCACGCAGGTGTTTATACCCGCCCCCGGCTTCACCTCGATAACGCGGTCAACTGCCGGGGATTGTCCCAGCGACGCCAGCGCCGCGTATTTCCCGGCAATCTCCGCTTCGTCGGAAACGAAATCCACCAGATCATGAACATGAACCACGTTGCCGGCGGCAAAAATGCCCGGCTGGCTCGTTTCCCGGTGCTGGTCCACCACCGGGCCGCTCGTCTTCGGATGCAGCGTCAGACCAAGCCCACGGGACAACTCATTCTCCGGAATCAGGCCCACCGAAAGCAGTACCGTATCGCAGTCGATCTCGAACTCCGTCCCGGGGATGGGACGCATTTTTTCGTCCACCTTTGCCGCCGTGATGCCGGATACCCGATCCCGGCCATGGATGGCGACGATGGTATGGGACAGATACAGCGGGATATCGTAATCGTTCAGGCACTGCACGATGTTGCGGGTGAGACCATTGGAAAACGGGCATATCTCCAGCACCGCCTGCACTTTGCAGCCTTCAAGCGACATGCGCCGGGCCATGATGAGGCCGATGTCGCCGGAGCCCAGGATGACGATCTTCTTCCCTGGCAGATAGCCCTCCATGTTCACCATGCGCTGGGCGGCGCCCGCCGTATAGACGCCGGCCGGCCGGGTGCCGGGAATGCGGATGGCGCCCCGGGTACGTTCCCGGCAGCCCATCGTCAGGATTACCGTCTTCGCGGTCAGTTCCAGCCGTCCCTTCGCCGGGCTCACTGCCACCACGGTCTTGTCCGTGCGCACCTCCAGCACCATCGTGTCCACCAGGATTTCCACTTCGGGCCGGTCTTTCACCATGTCATAGCAACGCTGGGCATAGCCCGGGCCGGTGAGTTCCTGCTTGAAATGGTGCAGGCCAAAGCCGTTATGGACGCACTGTTGCAAAATGCCGCCGACCTCCCGGTCCCGCTCCAGAATGAGGACCTTCTTCGCCCCGTTTTGGACGGCGCTGTCCGCAGCGGAAAGCCCGGCCGGGCCGCCACCGATGATGATGATATCGTAAGTTCCGCTCATTTCGCCGTCCCTCCCGTCTTATCGATATACAGATAGGAGCCGGCGCCGTCCTTCCGGATTTCGGGCACCGGAACGCCAAGCTCCCGGGACAAGATCTCGATGACCCGCGGCCCGCAAAAGCCGCCCTGACAGCGGCCCATGCCCGCCCGGGTGCGCCGCTTCACGCCGTCCACCGTTGTCGCACCACAGGGCCGCCGGATGGCATCCACGATCTCACCTTCGGTGATTGTCTCGCAGCGACAGATGACCCGGCCGTAGCGCGGATCACGGGCGATGAGCGCCGCCTGTCCGGCATCGTCGAGCTCGCGGAACACCGGTTGCTCCGGACGCCCCGGCTGATAGTCCGCCTTCTTCGCCGCTCCCGTCTCTTTTACGATAATCTCCGCCAGATATTGCCCGATGGCGGGGGCCGATGTCAGGCCCGGCGACTGGATGCCCGCTGCCTGCAACAGCCCCTTGACCTCTTGGGACGGTCCCAACACGAAATCCCCGGTAGAAGACGCCGCCCGAAGCCCCGCGAACTCCGTGATGGCCGCCCCCATCGGCAGGTTCGGCACCAGTTTCTTCGCCCCGGCTATGATTTCATCCATGCCGGCGGGCGTCACCGAGGTATCTTCCTTGTCGTCCACCTCCTGGGCGTTGGGGCCGATGAAGACATTGCCATGCGTGGTGGCGCAGACCAGGATGCCCTTCGAGGTCTTCGTCGGCGCCGGGAACACGATGCCATTCACCAAAGACGCCCGGGCCGTCTTATCGAAAAGGATATATTCGCCTTTCCGGGGCCGGATGGTGAAGCTGCTGTCCCCGGCCATGGCACTGATCTCGCCGGCCTGGACGCCAGCCGCGTTCACCACGTACCGGGTGCGGATGACATCCTTCACCGTCCGTACCGCCGTCACCCGGCCCCCTTCGGTCTCGATACCGGTGACTGTCGCCCCTCTGAGGATTTCCGCCCCATTCAGCGACGCGTTCTCAGCGAAAGCCGCCGCGATACCGAAGGGCCAGCAGATTCCCGCCGTCGGCGCCCAGAGTGCTGATTTGACCGCTTCGCTGAGGTTCGGCTCTTTCTCCCGCACCCGGCCGGCATCCCATATTTCGAGTCCCGGAACTCCGTTGGCCTCGCCGCGAGCCTTCAGTTCCTTGATCTGCTCTTCCTCCGCCGGCGTCGTGGCTGTGACCAGAGAGCCTGTCCAAATGATATCCAGCCCCAGTTCCTTTTCCAAATCGTGATACAGCCGGTTGCCAAGGACGTTCATCCGCGCCTTTTCGCTCCCCGTCGGCGCGTCGAATCCCGCGTGCAGGACAGCGCTGTTCGCCTTCGTCGTCCCGGCGGCAATGTCCGGCTCCTTCTCCAGCAGCACGCATTTCAGATCGTAGTGCGCCAGTGCCCAAAGCACCGCCGTCCCGGTAACGCCGCCGCCAATCACGACAACGTCCGCTTCTCGTTCCATACCAAACCTCCGCTCCCTTCCGTCCCGGCCCTCCGACTGAGCGCCACCGCCCGTCCTCCCCGCCGGATAATATTTTTTTACATATTCGACAGACAAAGGAAGAAATCCTGCCGCCCCTCCCGGGAAACGACGCAAACCTGTCATTTCCGCCCTGGCTTCCGGTGAGCTGAAAAAACCTTGCGCCGTCGAAACGATCACGATAGAATCCGCAAAAATCCGCCCGTCTTCCCAGCGCGCAAAAAAGAAACCCCATTAAACCCTTTCATCGAAAAGGTTCAATGGGATAATTCATCTGGTGCGCCTGGCCCGATTCGAACGGGCGACCCACGGTTTAGAAGACCGTTGCTCTATCCAACTGAGCTACAAGCGCAAAAAATGGTCGGAGCAGCGTGATTCGAACACGCGACCCCCTGGTCCCAAGCCAGGTGCGCTACCAAACTGCGCTATGCCCCGACAGCCATACCCTATTATACGCAGGACGCCGCTCCCTGTCAATGCGGAGCCGCCTGTTTCCTGCGAACCATTTGCGCGATGAGCTCAATGGCGTTGCGGCCCATGTGCAGCTCCCGGGAAACCTCGTCGGCTGACCGGCCCTGCTCCAGCATTTCCCGCGCCCGACTCGAAGCCGAAGTCCGCGATACCTGCAAGACTTCCGCGACTTGCTGCGACTCGATTGCGTCCTCCTCATCTTCCTCTGTCCAGACGCTTTCCTCAGCTTGAACCGTATCATCCTCTGCGGCTATTGCGCCTGACGGAGCGGCAATCCCTGCCAGCATCTCCGCTGTCATGGATTCCCCGTCCCATGCCTCGTCATCCGCCAGCGGCGGTCCTACCGCCGTCTCCAGCGTCATTGCCTTCTCTTCTTCCCGTGTCGTCTCCGTCATCGGGAAAAGCGCGGACATAGCGGTGGTATCCGGCCCCATGGAAGCGACCGGCGTTTCGGCAACGGGCAATATCCCCGTTATCCGGCTTTCCACCGCAGTCTCGCCATCGCCTGTCGGCGCATACGACGCCGGGTACGACGCGGTCTCATCTGCCTCAGGTTCCGCCGCCGGATACGCCGCAGAGGAAGCCTCATACACAGCAGCGGGAGCTTCCGGTTCCGGAGTCGCGTATGCCGCCGGAGTTTCCTCATAACCGGGCGAAAACACAGCCGATTCCGCCGTCGTATACGGCGAAGCATCCGGCTCATATGCGGGGGATGCAGGCGGATACGCCGGCGCCGCTTCATACGTTTGGGGGGCGAAGTCCTCTGCTCGCTCCGGCGAAGCCGGATATGCGGCGTAAGCGGCCGGCCCAGGATAAACGGTTTCCGGTTCGTTCCGGTCATCAGCCGCAGTCCAGGTCATTTCCCCTTCCTCGGGATCCAGGGGAAGATCGACAACATCCGCCACGCTGGGCGCGACCACGACCTCCAGTGAGGGGGCCAGTTCCACCGGCGGCGACGATTGTTCAGCCAAATCCGCCGGTATCGCTTCCGGTTCCGCCCAGGCAACGGGAGGCTGTCGACGGGAGGGAGCGGCAGTGGGTTGCGTCCGCCGCAATGGAGGTTCCGACAGCTCCTCCGTCGCCATGGAAGCCGCCAACATCTTCTCGAAACCGTTCCGATAGCGACGCGGCGCTTCTTCCTCGTGCCGCGCCGACGCGTCCTTCATTTCCTCAAGCTGCCGCTCCAGCCGCCGGGCCCGTTTATCCGCCTCAGCCACCAGATGTTCCAGATGATCAATCTGCGCCCCCATCCGGCTGATGATTTCATCTGCCGACTGTTCCATTTCCCGGCGCAACCGCCGCGTGGCTTCCTCCATTTCGTCCGCCGGAGCGCTGGGCTCCCGCCGCTGCCAGATTTGACGGTTCAGGACGACCACGACCAACATGCCCAGAATGATTAAGAATCCCAAAACTTCCGTAGTCATCCCTCCTTTCTCAGCCTCGGCCAGCAAACCATGCCGCCGAGTCTTCCGCGACCGCCAGCTTCATAGTATCGCGGATTTTGATTCTCTCCGTCATCGTTACAAAAAACCTGCCCGGCGGCCGCGCCGCTTCTCTCTGTCACCGAAGCGCCGCAGCGAGCCGGACAGGCTTTCCTTTCTATGGCAGCAAAGCCGCCCGATTTCCACCGATCTAAAACGAAATATCGATATTGCGGCCCCGGAGTCCGTCCACCGCGATGCGTTCCTCTTCAGGTCCCTCGTTTTCCTGGCCACGGCGCCTTCTCTTTCCGGAATAGCCACCCTTGGAACCCTGTCCGTTCGGATCCTCTTTCACCCGTCCGTCCTCCGGCTCCTCCCTGGCCTGCACCTGCTCCTGCTTCAGCTGGTCCCTAGCCTGCTCCCTCAGCATCGCGAAATCCTGCTGGACATTGGCTTCCTGATTCAGGTTATGCTGCACCTGACTGGCTTCCGTAGTCCGCGGAACAACCATCTGCATACTGACCGGGGTGATTTCCATGGCATACCGCCTCCCTTACCACCGCTCACTCATAAGGGCTGGTTCGTACCTCATCGTCTATGACCGAACGCGTGCAGTGCTGCAACTCTTCCTGGACATTCTTGATCACGGAATGGATAACGATCCCCGCCCCCGGGCAAAGCTTGTCGGATACCCGTACCTTTCCCACC
>JAEEGN010000101.1 GCA_016280345.1 Selenomonadaceae bacterium
AAATCGGGGAAAGGTACGTCCAAACAGGAACCCGCCTGATTCGCCGGCCCGGATATGACGGCATGGATGAGAACGCGTGCCGCCAATGGCTGCTGTTCCGGGAAACGATTTCCCTTTTTCCGGGAATCGTGGCCGGCCTCGACGCCATGCACCCGGAAGAGATCCATGAGTTCATCCGGCAAATCATGATTCTGGAGGAACTCCTGCTGTCCCTGCACGAAGATCTGGTGGGATGCAACGACGTCAAGCAAAAACTGGTTTCTTTCAAAGAATCGTTGATTGACTATCGCTTCGCGGACGCTTCCAATCAACGGGAACGCCGGCACGACTGCCGGGAAAAAGCCGACGCCCTGTTGCGGGAAGCCGCCGTTTTGTAAACACCCTGTATAAAAAAGAGGCGGCTTCTTTGCCGGTTTTCTTTCCCTTTTCCCTCTTTCCCTCGTCAGGGTTCTCTGATAAAATATCTTTGTTTTTATCCTTTATTGCCTATTGGGAGGTCTTTTTCATGGTTACATTTTTAGTCGCGCTGGCCGCGCTTTGGGGCGGGTACGCGATCTACGGGCGGCTCGTGGACCGGGTCTTCGCGCCGGCCGACGTGACGACGCCGGCGTTCCTGAAGCATGACGGCGTCGATTACCTGCCGCTGCCGACCTGGAAGGTGTTCCTGATCCAGCTCCTCAACATCGCCGGCCTCGGGCCCATCTTCGGCGCCCTGGGCGGGATGCTCTGGGGGCCCTGCGTCTATCTCTGGATCGTCCTGGGGACGATTTTCGCCGGCGGCGTTCACGACTACCTTTCCGGCATGATTTCCATCCGGGAAGGCGGCAAGAGCATCACCGAGATCGTCGGCAACCACCTGGGCGATACGGCGCTGGCGGTCATGCGGGTCTTCCTGGTCATCCTGATGCTCCTGGTGGGGGCGGTCTTCACCACCGGCCCGGCCATGCTGCTGGTGAAGCTGACGGGCGTGGGGCTCATCACCTGGCTGGCCGTGGTCCTGATCTATTACTTCCTGGCCACGGTGCTGCCCATCGACACCATCATCGCCCGGCTTTATCCGCTGTTCGGCCTCTGCCTCATCATCATGGCCGTCGGCATCATGAGCGGGATGCTGCTGGGCGTCGGCGGCCACACGATGCCGGAGATGGCGCTGGCGAACCTCTACCCGGCCCAGCCGCAGCTCCCCATCTGGCCGCTGATGTTCATTACCGTAGCCTGCGGCGCCGTGTCGGGTTTCCACGCCACCCAGTCGCCGCTCATGGCCCGCTGCCTGAAGGACGAGCGCCACGGCCGGCCGGTGTTCTACGGCGCGATGGTCATGGAGGGCACCATCGCCCTGATCTGGGCGGCGGCCGGCGCGACCTTCTACGACGGCACCGGCGGCCTGGCGGCGGCGATGAAGGCGGCCGGACCGGGCGGCGCCGTCTATGACATCTGCCTCGGCTACATGGGGGCCGGTCTCGGCGTGACGCTGGCCATGCTGGGCGTCGTCGCCTGCCCCATCACCTGCGGCGATACGGCGCTCCGGGCGGCGCGGCTGATGCTGGCGGACTGGTTCCACGTCCGGCAGGACAGCGCCCAAAAGCGTCTCCTGCTGGCGGTGCCGGTCGTCGCCATCAGCGCCATCCTGACGCAGATGGACTTCTCCATCATCTGGCGCTACTTCGCCTGGATGAACCAGGTACTGGCGGCCATCATCCTCTGGACCGGCGCGGTCTATCTCTATAAGGCGAAGCCCCACAGTTCCGCCTATCTCATCGCGCTGCTGCCGGCCCTGTTCATGTCGGTCGTGACCTCGACCTACATCCTGCAGGCAAAAGAAGGGCTGCAACTGCCGACTTCCGTGACCTACCCGGCGGGCATCGTCTTCGCCCTCGCCTGCCTGGGCCTCTATTGGGCCAAGAAAGCCAACTGGAAAACCGCCGGCCGCTGACGGCAAAGACGCGGCGCGGGCCCTCCGGGGGAATTTGTTCCCGTTCCCCGGAGGGCACGATATTTTTTGCGGAAAAAGGCGCTCTTTTGTCCGAATCTATGCTATAATAGAACGCGTCAGAAAGAATCGCGGAAATGTTCCGGCCGGTCAAAAGCTACCGCCGGGCCGTTTCCCCAAAAAGGAGGGTTTCTCATGTGCAGCTGCTCCGGCGGGGTGAAACTCACCCGGGACAACCTGGATTATTACGAAAAGCTCTGGAAATCGTTTTGGCAGCGCCTCCATCCCGCCGCGACGGAGGAAAAGAAGCCCGCCGCGGCGACAGCCGAGGAAAAACGGGAAGATTAACCTGCAGAAAGGCGGGATTGCAATGCCTATCAAGCCGCAATCGCGGGTGCTTATCGTGGACGATATGCGGGTGAACCGTTTGATCCTGTCATCGCTCCTGGCCTCCAACGGCGTCCAGTCAGATCTGGCGGAGAGCGGGAAGGAGTGCCTGGCGCTCTGCCGGAAGACAGCCTACGACCTCATCCTGCTCGATCACCGGATGCCGGAAGACGACGGCGTGGATACGCTGGTGCAGCTCAAGGAAATCTTCCGCCAGTCCGGCCGCGAAGTTCCCGTGGTCTGCCACACCACCGAAGACGCCCGGAAAAACATCAACCTTTACAAGGCGGCGGGCTTTGCCGACGTCCTGATCAAGCCCATCCAACCCCAGGAACTCTCCAATATCCTGATGACCTATCTGCCTGAAGGGAGCGCGCCGGACGAGGCGAAAGCCGAGAGCAGCCGCGCCCACGCCCGGGAGGAGATCGCCCGCCTTCCCGATTGGGCCCGGACCATCCCCGGTGTCGATCTGACGCTGGGCATCGAAAACTGCGAGACGGCGGAGGATTACCTCGACGCGCTGGCGGTCTTTGCCGCCTCGATTACGGAGAAGGCCAACGAGATTGAACGGTATTTGAGTGATAAAAACTACAACATGTATACCATCAAGGTTCATTCCCTGAAAAGCATGGCCCGACTGATTGGCGCCGCCCAACTCTCCAAGCTTGCCGCCGACCTGGAGTACGCCGGCAAGCATGATGACATCGCCGCCATCGAGGAAGGGACGCCCCGGCTCCTGGAGGAGTACCGGGCCTATACCGGATATCTGGCGCACGCCAACGACTAGAGGGGGAAAGAGCCTCATGCAGCGAAGCATCATCTATATCGAGAGCACGCAGCACCTCATCAATCAGGCCATCGGGAACAAACTGCAGGAAGCCGGCTTCACGGTCCATACCGTACCCCCGGACATTGACGCCGTCAACCGCCAGCGCCACGACGCCGACATCCTCCTGTACTATCCCGAGGACGGCGACACCGGGACCGGCCTCCTGATGCAATACCTGAGCGACCTCTGCCGGGACGAGTACAAATCGCTGTGCCTGATTGGCGACAGCGACTTCATCGTCCGGATCCGGGAAACGGAAAAGAAATGGATTGCCCATACCTATATCCGCCCCATCGACATGAACGTCATCACGGTGGACATGACGAACCTGGCCGGGCTTTACGACGAGTTCCGGCGTCGGAAGATGATCCTCATCGTCGACGACGACAGCGATTTTCTCACCATCATGGCCCGCTGGCTGAAGAACAGCTATCAGGTCGTGGGCGTCACCTCGGGGGAGGAGGCGCTGGAGTACCTGGTGCAGGACCACCCGGACCTCATCCTGCTGGACTACGATATGCCGGACATGGACGGCTACGAGGTCATGGCCCGCATCCGCCACAGCCCGCTCCTGGCCCGCATCCCGCTGATCTTCCTGACGGGCATCAACGACCGGGAAAGCGTCATGCGGATCATCCGCCACAAACCGGACGGCTATATGCTGAAGTCGATGAAGAAACTGGAAATCCTCGACACGCTGCAACGCTTCTTCGCCGAGAGCATCCTGTATCGCAAGGGATACAATCCGGCCTTCAGAGGATTCTGAGAAAAAACAAAGGACAGGGAACAACGGTGTCCCTGTCCTTTTTGTTTACATACAGTAAAGAAAACCCGTTTTTCAGAAGGAACGCTGCCGGGCCTGTATCCCGTCCCCGTTTCCCGCGGCTGCCGGAAGCGCCGCCCTAATCGAAGAAGGCGGCGACGCCCATACAGAGGCCGCTCTTGCCCATCGTCTTGAGCAGGAACCCTTCCGGCTTCAGCCGTTCGGCGGCCTTTACCTTTTCCGGGTCGCTGGTGCCGGTCAGGAACACCACCGCCAGGTCTTCCGTCGCCGGGTTCTCCCGTATCCTTTGCAGCACTTCGACCCCATCCATCTCCGGCATCTCGTAGTCGAGCAGCAGGAGGTCCGGCCGCTCTTTCTCCAGCCAGGCCAGCGCCTTCCGGCCGGAGTTCACGGCCGCGACGGCGTAATCCTTCCGGAGCCAGCGGCTCACCAACGCCAGAAAGTCCTCGTCGTCGTCCACCAACAGAATCGTGCGGCGCCGGCTGGTGACGACGTTGCCCGACTGCTCCGGCGGGGTTTTAGCCGGCTGCTTTTGCAGCCGCGACAGGGGCGCTTCCAGACTCCGGTACAGTCCCAGCAGCGTCTTCGTTCCCGCCTCGATAGCCGAACGGTCCCCGGCATTGCCGGCGGCTTCCAGTTCCGCCGCCAGGTCCGCCAGTTCTCCGGCGCCAATGAAGCGGGCCATACTCTTCAGGCCGTGGACCTTCGTCGTATAATTCTCCCAGTCCTCGCTCCGGTAAAGCTCCTCGATTTCCTCCGCCCGCGGCCGGACGGAGGCGGCAAAGAGCGCCAGCGCGTGCAAGTATTCCCGAACGCCGCCGCAGAACTTTACCCCCTGATCGGGGTGGAGCAAGGGAACCTCGGACAGCCACGACGGCAGAGACGTTGTTTCCGCCGCATCATTTGACACAGCGTAAATCACTTTCTCCCGCGGCAGCCAGCGCAGCAGCATGGCCTCCAGTTCATCCGCCATGACCGGCTTCGACAGGTAATCGGAAAAGCCCATGGCGACGTATTTGTCCCGCGCCCCGGCCATGGCGTTGGCGGTCAGGGAAATCACGGGAACCCGGGCGGCTTTTTCCCCGTAAAGTTCCTTCAGCCGCCCCAGCGTCTCGATGCCATCCATCTTCGGCATCCGGTGGTCCAGGAACACGAGATCGTAGTCGTTTTTGCCGAAACGCTCCAGGCATTCCTCGCCGCTGTCAGCGGTGTCCACCTGGATTTTCGTGCGCTTCAGCAGGCCGGAGATGACGGCGAGGTTCATGGGGGCGTCGTCCACCACCAGAATCCGGGCCCCGGGCGCGGTGAAGCTCTCCTTCTTCCGGGCCCGCCGGGCGTCGGTCTGCCGCAGCGCCGCGCTGATCTCGCCGATGCCTTCCCAATCCGCCACCTTCTGCCGCAGAGAGAAGGAAAAGACCGAGCCTTTGCCGTAGTCGCTCTTCACTTCCAGATGGCTGCCCATGAGCCGCAGGAGCTGCTGGGTGATGTTGAGGCCGAGGCCGGTGCCCTCGATCTTCCGGGTACTCTCGGCGTCAATGCGGTCAAAGGCGTTGAAGAGCTTATGCAGGTTCTCCTCCTTGATGCCGGTGCCGGTATCCTCGACGGAAATCCCAAGGGCGACTTCGTCCGCCGCCGTCTTGCGGAAGGTCACGGCGAACGTCACGGAGCCCTTTTCCGTGTATTTGACGGCGTTGGTCAAAAGGTTGGTGATGATCTGCTTGACGCGCAGCTCGTCGCCGATCAGGAGGTGCGGCGTGGCGGGATCTGCCGTCACCCGCAGGGTGAGCCCCCGCTCCTCGACCCGCAGCCGGATGAGGTTCACCAGATCGCTGATGAGAGAGACCAGCGCATACCGCTGGGGAACGATGTCCATCTTGCCCGCCTCGATCTTGCTGAAATCCAGGATCTCGTTGATGATTCCCAGCAGGCTCAGGCCGGCGGCGCGGGCGTTCTCGGCATAGGTCAGGACGCTCTCGCTGCCGCTCTCCCGCAGGATCATCTCGTTCATGCCGAGAATGGCGTTGATCGGCGTGCGGATCTCATGGGACATCATCGACAGGAATTCCGACTTCGCGGCGTTAGCGGCATTGGCGGCCACCGCCATATCCTCCAGCTCCTTCGTGGTCTTCTCCAGGAACATGGCCAGGCGCTGCTCCAGCGGCACCGCGCCCTTTTTGCCCAGACGCTCGGAGGAAATGACCACCGGCAGCGGCTCCTCCGCCCCGCTCACAGCGCCCTCCCGCATCCCCAGGGAAACGATGGACGAGTTCACGACGCCGCCGCCCTTCTCGTCGAGCATAATGGCGGTGAATCCCCACATCCAGGCCGTTTGGGGCACGAACATCTGGTAGGCGGCGATATCGGTGATGGCCTTTTCCCCGAGGAAACGCACCCGGTTCTCGCAAATGATGAGGACCAGCGCCTGCGGGCCGAAATCCCGCATGGAGCCGGCATAGAGCCGGGTCTGCTCGATGAGTCGCCGGGGGCTGCCGTAGGAAAGTTTCACGGCGTCACCTTTGCCGACCACAGCGGTGAACTCCAGCGAACCGTCCTCGTTGTAGCCGGACGGCGTGCGCACCACCAGACGGTCCTTCCGGTAAGTGATGAACGGGAACTCCCGGACGTTCTCCGAGAAGAAGTCGTCCGGCTCAACGCCAAGGTATTTGCGATAAATTTCGACCGCCGGAATGTGATCGATGGAAGTGACGCGATACGGCCCGTCGGTGCCGGTAATCTCCATCTCCTTGCCAATGGGGTTCCAGCCCATATCGTAGTTGTAATAAAGGTTGAGGCCGCGCCCGTAGAGGATCAGGACGGCAATGCCACAGTCGCAGGGCTCGCCGTCCTGGAAACTGCCGCAGAGATACGGCGTCTCCCCACCCGCCTGCGCGCCCAGGATCGGCACCTCGCTCCCGTTCTCCCCGGCGACCGTGACCAGGAACTCGGCGATTTCCTGCGTCACTCCGGCGGAAAAGACCAGCGCTCCGGCGACGTGCTCCCGGGCCCGCAGCGCCTGGCTGAACTGCCGTCCGGCCTCCCGCATGGTCAGCGTCCGGCAGTCGTAGTAAAGGAGATCCGCCCGCGCCCGCTCCATCAGGAAAACCGAATGGACGCCGCAGACGAAACCGCTCCGGCCCGACCGCGCGAACCCCCCCTGCGTCGCGGTGATTCCCACGATCTTGAGCGAGGGCATCGCGCGCCGGATCCGGGCAATCCGGTCCCGCAGCCGCGCCGGATCGCCGTCCTGCTCGCTGAAAAGCAGCAGCTTATCGCCCTCGCTCCGGGCTTCCGGCAGATTCTGGACGTCCCGTATGTACTCCAGCAATTCCTCGGTATTGTTGGTAATCAGCGTTTTCTGGATCATATCCCTGACCTCGCAATCGCAGATGGGCGGCCGTGAGCGGGTTCCCGGGATTCGCCGGGCACGCCCGTCCCGCGATATGATTGTATCACAAAAACACGGCCGTTTCTATCCTTCGGGCGTCATTTCGGCAGCAAAAACCCGGGAAGCCCTTCTGTTTTTATTCTTTACACACCGTAAATCTTCAGAAAAACAACCGACTGCCCCCGGGAAAATGTCCCCCGGTGAAGAAAAAGGCCCCTCTTTTCCCGCTCTAACCGCAGAAAACAGCGGAAAAGGGATTGACAACCGAGGGGTTAAACGCCTATCATTATATAGATGGAAACGCGAACCTGAACGGAAAACTGGAGGGTACCATTTATGGACATCAAGAAAGAAGTCAACGGAACAGCGCTGACGCTGAAGCTGATCGGGCGGCTTGACACGCTTGCCGCCGCGGACTTCGATAAACTGCTGGACGAGGTTCTGGATAACGTCGAGGATCTCACCCTCGACTGCACGGACCTCGCCTATGTCGCTTCCTCCGGCCTGCGAACCTTCCTGAAGGCGCAGAAACGGATGAACAAACAGGGCCGCATGGTCCTGCGCCACGTGAACGAGGCCGTCAGCGAAGTCCTGGCCATGACGGGCTTCGACGATCTCCTGACCATTGAGAAATGAGGTGCGCGCCGCATGGCAGACGAGCTTTGCGTCGAAGCGGTGCTGGAGAACCTGCCGGCCGTGACCGACTTCGTGACGGCGCCGCTGGCGGCGCTGGACTGCTCCCGGAAGGAACGGATGCAGATTGAGCTCGTGGTGGAGGAGATCTTCGTCAACATCGCCAGTTATGCCTATCCGTCGGAAACCGGCTCCGTCGTCATCGAACGTCAGTCGGCAGCGGAACCTCCCTCCCTGCGGCTGACCTTCCGGGACCGCGGCATTCCCTACGATCCCCTGAAGCAAGCGCCGCCCAATCTGGAACTGCCGCTGGGGGAGCGTCCCATCGGCGGGCTCGGCGTT
>JAEEGN010000102.1 GCA_016280345.1 Selenomonadaceae bacterium
CCTATCAGGGCGGGTATAAACCCGCCCTGATAGGATGCTTTCACCAGGGAACAAGCGCCAAAACTGCTCGTCCCGCGAGGAAATATCCCCTGCGGCAAATCCATCTATCAGACATATTCGCAGGGCAAAAAAATATCGTCGATGTCAATCTGATATATCCGGCAAAGAAGCAGGAAATTCACCGTATCTATGATGCGGTTACCGTTTTCCCATGCCTCGATAGTCTGCCTGCCCCGGTGAATCTGCCGAGCGACTTCCGCTTGGGTTAAACCAGCATGGAGACGGGCTTCTTTGAGCGAAATCTTCTGCATATCCATTCCTCCATTTTAAGTTTAGTATATCATTGCTTAAAGACATATTCAACAGAAAATCCTTTCCTATTAATCTGTTTTTACGGCTTTCCCGCTTGTTTCCAATCAAAATCTAAGGTATCATTTCCCTAAGGGGATGAAGTCAATGATCGACGAAGCGAAACTACGTGATATATTCCGCCGCAACCTGAACCGGCTGTTCGCCGAGAGTGGGCGGCAGAAGAAGGAATTGGCGGCCTTTGTGGGCGTCAATGATAACACGGTGACTTCCTGGGTGTCGGGGCGCAAGGTGCCGCGCATGGACAAGATCGACCGGATTTGCGCGTTTTTTCACGCGCAGCGAAAGGACCTGATCCTGCCGGCAGCGCCATCGGCGGAAGCGCCGCTTTCTCTGGATGAGGCGGAGCGGGTGTTGGTGCGGAAATACCGCGCTCTGGACGAGCGGGGGCGGGCGGCGGTCAGCGCGGTATTGGAGAGCGAGGGGAGATTCTGCGAGGAGAAGCGCCCGGAGGATTGATGGCAGAAGTCTTTCTGTCACAAGTTCCGCAGGCGTGAAATATGGCATTGCCGTCAAACCCGCCGCCGAGGGTTCCTTCCCGGTGGCGGGTTTTTCGCTTGGCGGCAATCTCCTGGAGGCATTTTCACTATAGCACACGATTTTTGTCCGGGGGCGGATTTGCCCCGGACACGAACGGACCGCGGGGCAATTTTCTGCGCCGGGGATTCGCATTTTCCCTTGCATTTTAGCGACAAAGCCTTTATCATAGAGGAAGAAAGTCTGTAACGCGAAAAGGGAGGCAAGGGAGAGGATGTACTACGAATGGGAGTCGGTCCTGCGGCTGGCTCTTTCCTGTCTGCTGGGCGGCATCATCGGCTTCGAGCGGCAGGCGAACCACAAGTCGGCGGGTCTTCGGACGAACGTCTTGGTATGCCTCGGCTCCTGCCTCATCATGCTGCTTTCCCAGGCGCTTTACGAGAGCGTCGCGGGGCAGACGAACGCCGACCCGGCCCGGCTGGCAGCTCAGGTCGTCAGCGGCATCGGTTTCCTCGGCGCCGGCGCCATCATGAAAGAGGGGCTGAACGTGACCGGCCTCACCACGGCGGCCTGTCTCTGGGTGGTAGCCGGCGTGGGGCTGGCGACGGGCGGCGGCTACTATCGCTGGGCCATCTCCGCGACGGGGATGGTCTATATCACGCTGGCGGTGATGTACCGGCTGGATCGCTGGCTGCTGCGCGAGAACTATTTCACCCTGATCATTGATATGGTAGAGCATCCGGGGCAAATCAGCCGCATCAGCTCGCTATTGGAGGTCCTTCACCTGAAAATCCGGGGAATCCGCATGAAAACCGACCCGGAATCCCGGAAAGAAAAAGGCGCCGTCACCCTGGAACTGGACCTCGAGTGTCAGAAGGCGGTGGATCGGGCGGCGGTCATCGACACGGTGCGCACCCTGCGGGGCATCATCCACGTCGAGATACAGGGCTGACGCGAAAACGGCTCGCAGAAACTACAGAAACAGATGGGAGAGACGGAAATGATCAACGAGAGCATCATCGACGCCATGGTCCGGATGGCGCGGGACGCCATGCAGAGGGCCCATGCGCCTTATTCGGGCCAGCCGGTCGGGGCCTGCGTTCTGGCCAGCGATGGGACGCTGTACGGCGGGTGCAGCGTGGAGAATGCTTCCTACGGCCTGTCCTGCTGTGCCGAGCGGGTGGCCATCTTCCGGGCCATCGCCGACAGCAAGCGGGAGTTTGACGCCATCGCCGTGGTGGCGGATACGGCCGAGCCCTGCGTCCCCTGCGGCTCCTGCTGCCAGGTCATGGCGGAGTTCAAGATCCGCGACGTCATCATGGCCAACCTCAAGGGCGACATCGAGATCGCCGACCTCATGGACCTGGCCCCCTGCGCCACCGGCAAGATCCATAACTTCCGGGGCCTCCACTCCCATGAGGAGTAACACGGCGGCCATCGTGTTCCGGCGCTGGATGGGGACGTTGGTCCTCGCCTTCTGGCTGGCGGCGGCGGGAAGCGGCGCCGCCCTCGCGGCGGAAGCGATGACGCCGGCGCCCGGGCCGCGGCCCTTCCGGATCGCGCTGGTCCCCGTCATCGACGCCACCGGAGGCTGGCTGGACCCCCGCACGGCAACGGACCTCATGCTGCGGCTGGAGCAGGCGCTTCACATTCCGCTGAACAACACCATGCACTGGGCCGAATACGTTTCGGAAGACGAGAGCCTGGCGCAGCTGAAGATCATCATGGCCAACGCCGGCCGCAAGGCGAAGCTCCGGGACGCCATGCAGCCGCTGGCGGCGCGCCTCAACGCCGATCTCGTCATCGTCGTCGAGGTCACCAGCTTCTCTGAATGGCGCTATATCAGCTGGGAGGGCGAAATGGTCATCGAGACCTCGACCCGCCTCACGCTCCACGGCTATGACGCCGCCAGCGGCCGCCTGATCCGTCAGGACGGCGGCGGCTACGACATCAACGACTACCATCCTTCCTACGAAGCCGGCCCGAAGCTGATGGAAGCGCTGGATGACGCGCTGGCGGAGGCCAACCTCCGCCAACTGCTGCCGCCGAACCGCCCGGCCGGCCGGACAACCGGCGGCCAATCCGCCGCCTGAACCTCCGTCATAAGCAAACGACGCCGTCCCCTCCGGGGCGGCGCCGTTTTTTATCATAATGCG
>JAEEGN010000013.1 GCA_016280345.1 Selenomonadaceae bacterium
AACCACAGCAAAGAACTGGTGGAAAGAATCAAGCGGGGAAAATATACCCCGAAGCCGGTTCGGCGCGTGGAAATCCCGAAGCCGGACGGCGGGATGCGCAAGCTTGGCATCCCCACCGTCATAGACCGAACCATACAGCAGGCCATCGCACAGCAACTCATGCCAATCTATGAGCCGCTGTTTGCCGAGGGAAGCTATGGGTACAGGCCGCAAAGAAGTGCGAAAGACGCTATCAGGAAAGTGGAGGAGTACGCGGAGCAGGATTACTCCTATGCAGTAGTCATAGACCTCTCCAAATACTTCGACACCCTGAACCATGAACTGCTCCTGAACATACTCAGGAGGAACATCAAAGACGAGCGGGTCATGCAGCTCATCAAGAGATACCTCAAAAGCGGAGTCATGGAAAACGGCGTCGTCATGGAGACAGAGGAAGGTTCGCCGCAGGGAGGGAATCTATCCCCGTTGCTTGCCAACGTCTATCTCAATGAATTTGACCAAGAGTTTGCAAAAAGAGGAGTCCCGTGCATAAGGTACGCGGACGACATTGTGCTCCTTGCCAAAAGCAAGAGAGCGGCGGAACGGCTCCTGGTCACAAGCACAGCCTATCTTGAAGGAAGACTAAAACTGAAAGTCAACCGGGAGAAAAGCGGAGTGGTCAGCGTGTTCGCGAGGAAGAACTTTAAATATCTTGGCTTCGCGTTTGGAAAGAATGGGAGCGGAACATATGTCCGTGTCCATCCGAAGACGTGGGGGAAGATGAAGGCCAAACTAAAAGAGCTTGCGTCCCGGAAAAGAGTGCAGAAACTGCGCGAATCTCTGGAAAAGATAAAAGTTTACCTGAGAGGCTGGCTGAACTACTTCGGCATTGCGAGCATGAAGAACCCCATAGAAGAACTAAACCAATGGCTGTACCATCGCATAAGGATGTGCATATGGAAGCACTGGAAGAAGGCAAAGACGAAAATACGAAACCTGCGAATGTTGGGAGTCCCCGAGGGAACAGCTTGCCAAGCGGGGAATTGCCGTAGGGGCTGTTGGTGGACGAGCAACACGGTAGCGGTGAAGATGGCTTTGACAAAAGAAAGACTGGTACGCGCTGGCTTCTATGATTTAGCCTTGGCGTATCAGTCTGTGCACGTCAACTATTGAAACCGCCGTGTACCGAACGGTACGCACGGTGGTGTGAGAGGACGGCGGCTAATCACCGCCTCCTACTCGATTGGAGGATTTTGCCGTCGATCTGGGGCATGATCCCCATCTCGTTCTGAGCCATGAGATTACGGCGCCGTCTGTTGCAAAGGGACAAACTCCAGTTTCAACGCCATATTCAGTCCGGCGGCAATACGCTGCAATGTGCGCAGGGAAGGACTCGCATTTCCCGTTTCCAGGCGATTGATATCTTCCGGAGACATTCCTGCCAGTTCGGCGAGTTGCTGCTGGGATAGATTTGCTTTTTGCCGGGCATCCAGAATCGCGCGAATGGCTTGGTATTCCGGGGTCATTGCCTCCCATTCCGCCTTGAATTCCGGATTCTTCAGCTGTTCGTTGAGATAGTTCCTGAAATCACTCATTATGATTCTCCTTTCGCGATAAATACGATTGGCGATATTTCCGGGCCAACGCGATTTCTTTCCGGGGCGTTTTATTTGTTTTTTTGACGAAACCATTCGTGACGATTATTTTATGCCCAATGCAAAAGAAATATAACTCAAACTTCTCACACCTAAAAGCACTTGAAAACAGCTTGCCATCTGTTGTTTTCAGCGATAAAGTACGAGAAGCGAAGCCTTCCCCACTGGGGAAGGTGGCGAGCGAAGCGAGTCGGATGAGGTTCCACTGCATGACGCTCTACCTAAGCGAAATGCGGTGAACCTCACCCACCGCTCCGCGGTCCCCCCTCCCCTAAAGGGGAGGGCTTAGAATGTCTCCTGTTAAGTATGTCGCTCCGCTATAACTCTCGTTTCACAAGCGTTTAACCTTGTTTTCTCTGTGGGAAGTTTGAGAAATATAATACCCGTGTGATATCAGAGCCTTGCTGTGAGCGCAGTTCGAATATGCCGTCATCCAAAGGCTTAGAAAAAGGTTCTCGAAGCTGGCTGCCATATTGCTCAAGAAGTTCCATGTTCTTCAATATCTTTGCCCGCATTTTCCAATCCACAGCGTTCAGCAATACTTGCACAGGACACGTTCCGTCCTCTTCATGATAGAATTCTACATCATAGGTTTGCATGCATTGTCAACTCCATGGCGCATTTATACGATTGCTATGCGCTTATGCTTTGGACAGAAAGTTTTTTTCCTGCTTTGATTATATACCAACTACGGATGAATCGCAAATGAGACTGGCTCCCCCTGTCCGGGGGATTTCCATGAAAAAAGCGGTTGCCACTCCTGTCCGGCAACCGCTTTTTCCATCTCATTTCACCACGATGTTGACGAGCTTGTCGGGGACGGCGATGACCTTGACGATGGTCTTGCCGTCGGTGTACTGCTGCCCCCGGGGCTGGCCCAGGGCCATCCGGATATCCTGTTAGCGGTCCAAACGCTGGAACGCGTTCTTATACACCGCTAAATCGGCGCGCAAGCCGATGATGATGATTGTCATATCCTGCGCCGAGCGTTCAAGGGTATAGATGACGCGAATGCCGGGTTTCTTCAGTTTGATTTTCAGGCAACCGGTTAAATCAATGCCGTTCCTGTGGCCGAGTTCCGTGCCATAGCCGCCTTCTCGTCTTGGCAGCGGGTTCTGGCTTACTTTTCGTATGGCGTTGAGTACTTGCGGCCTTATGCTGCCGTCAAGAGCAGCTATGTCTTCGGCTACACCTTTGCCGTACAGGATTCGCCAATTACTCAATTTCCACGTCTCCTGCGGCTTCGATGTCTTTCTCGGTGATGCCCAGCATGGCCATCATTTCCTGCTCGGTATAGGTCTTGCCGTCGGAAGAAGCCAGCCTATTCGCTGCTTCCCGTTCCATCGCCCGGTCCATATAATCTTCCGTTAGGTTTTCGTATATTTCCCTGGGGATAATCACATAGTTCGTATCAATTACGTCGAGAATGTCTTTTTTAAGGACATCCGCAAATACCGATGCCGGAAGATTGTTGATTGCCGCTGCGTTCATGGACATCATGAGAATCTCCCTCCCGCTGTTTCAAGAATCATTTCACCACGATATTGACGAGCTTGTCGGGGACGGCGATGACTTTGACGATGGTCTTGCCGTCGGTGTACTGCTGTACCCGGGGCTGGCCCAGGGCCGCTTTCTCGGCTGCCTGTTTGTCGAGGCCGGCGGGGACGGTGATGCGGTCGCGGACCTTGCCGTTGATCTGGAGCACGATCTCGACCTCGTCCTGGGCCATGGCCGCCTCGTCATAGCCGGGCCAGGGCTGGGCGTGGACGCTGCCCTCGCCGACATGGCTCCAGAGTTCTTCGGTGATGTGGGGGGCGAAGGGGGCGAGGAGCTTCACCAGCGACAGCACGACTTCGCGGACCAGGCCGGGGTTCACGCCCTCCTTGTCCTGGAAGGGATAGAAGGCGTTCACCAGCTCCATGACGGCGCTGATGGCGGTGTTGAAGGTGAACCGCTGCTCGATGTCCTCCGTCACCTTGGCGATGGTGACGTGGAGGATACGGCGCAACTCCTTTTCCTCTTTCGTCAGGGCGCTCACGTCGTAATGGTCGGCGGCCGCTTTCACGATCTCGGCGAAGGGGAGTACGATGCGCCAGACGCGGGCCAGGAAGCGGAAGGCGCCCTCGACGCCCTGGTCGCTCCATTCGAGGTCGCGCTCCGGCGGGGCGGCGAAGAGGATGAAGAGCCGGGCGGTGTCGGCGCCGTATTTGGCGATGATTTCCTCGGGGGAGACGACGTTGCCCTTGGACTTCGACATCTTGCCGCCGTCCTTGATGACCATGCCCTGGGTCAGGAGGTTCGTGAAGGGTTCGTCGAAGTTCACGAGGCCGGCGTCCCGCAGGACCTTGGTGAAGAAGCGGGAATACAGGAGGTGCAGGATGGCGTGCTCGATGCCGCCGATATACTGGTCCACCGGGGCCCAGTAGTTGGCCTTGTCTTTGTCGAAGGGGGCCTGATCGTTGTGGGCGTCGGTGTAGCGCAGGTAGTACCAGGAGGAGCAGATGAAGGTGTCCATCGTGTCCGTTTCCCGGTGGGCCGGGCCGCCGCATTTCGGGCAGGTGCAGCGGACGAAGTCCTCACACTGGGCCAGCGGCGATACCGCGCCCTGCTCGAACTTCACGTTTTCCGGCAGCTTTACCGGCAGGTCTTCCTCCGGCACCAGTACCGGGCCGCATTTTTCGCAGTGGATGATGGGAATCGGCGCGCCCCAGTAACGCTGGCGGGAAATCAGCCAGTCCCGCAGCCGGTAGTTCACGCGCCGCTTGCCGAAGCCTTTGGCCTCGGCCTCGTCGATGATGGCCTTGATGGCGTCATGCATTTCCATGCCGTCAAAGCGGCCGGAGTTGATGAGGCTGCCTTCCTTCTCGACGTAGGCTTCGGTCATCTCGTCGAGGGACAGCGTCCGTCCCGGCGGCTGGATGGTCAGGATTTTCGGGATGCCGTACTTCGTGGCGAACATCCAGTCGCGCTGGTCGCTGGCCGGGACGCCCATGACGGCGCCGGTGCCGTACTCCGCCAGTACGTAGTTCGTCACCCAGATCTGGACTTCCTTGCCGTTGAACGGGTTCACGCAGGAAAGGCCGGTGAAGATGCCCTCCTTCTCCGATTCGCTGGAAGTGCGCTCCATTTCGGACTGGTTCCGCGCCTTTTCGCAGAAGGCCTTGATTTCGTCCGCTTTCGGGTTGTTCTCGCAGATTTTCGCCACCAGCGGGTGCTCGGCGGCCAGCGCCAGGAAAGTGACGCCGAAGGCCGTGTCGGGGCGCGTCGTGTAGACGGGAATCTTCTCCCCCAGGGCGGGCACGTCCAGCGAGAATTCCAGGCCCTCGCTGCGGCCGATCCAGTTGTCCTGCATGATCTTGACCCGCTCCGGCCAGCCCGGCAGCAGCGCCAGGTCCTTCAAGAGCTCGTCGGCGTAGTCGGTGATCTTCAGGAACCACTGGGAGAGCTGTTTCTTGTGGACCTCGCTGTCGCACCGCCAGCAGCGGCCCTCGATGACCTGCTCGTTGGCCAGTACCGTGCCGCAGGTGTCGCACCAGTTCACCGAGGCCTCCTTCTTGTAGGCGAGGCCCCGCTTGTAGAAGAGCTCGAACAGCCATTGCGTCCAGCGGTAGTAATCGGGGCGGCAGGTCTCCACCTCGCGGTCCCAGTCGTAGGAGAGCCCCATCTCCTTCTGCTGGCGGGTCATGTTCTCGATGTTCGAGTACGTCCAGTCCGCCGGGCGGACGCCGTGGCTGATGGCGGCGTTCTCCGCCGGCATCCCGAAGGCGTCGAAGCCCATGGGGTGGATGACGTTGTAGCCGGCCATCCGCTTGTAGCGCGCCAGCACGTCGCCGATGGAATAGTTGCGGACGTGGCCCATGTGGAGGTTGCCCGAGGGGTACGGGAACATCTCCAGCACGTAGTATTTTTCCTTCTTCGGGTCCATCTCCGTGCGGCAGGCGTCTTCCTCGGCCCATTTCTGCTGCCATTTCTTCTCGATTTCGTGCGGCGCGTATTTCTCCATCAATGATTCCTCCAATATCTGTACGGAACGCCGGCGGCGTTACTTCGTCTTTTCCGCCGGCTCCAGGATGATTTTTTTGCCCTCGCGGCGGACGGTCATGCGGTAGTCGGTCACGCCCTCGTTGAAAAGCGTCATCTTCAGCTCCAGCAGCAGCTTGCCGAGGGTGGCGATGATGTCCGGCGTCAGGTAGGCGACGCGGATGTCGGCGGCGGGCTCCTCTTCGGCCTTGCGCCGCTTTTCCCGCTCGTCGGCCGCCTTCGCCCGCCGGACGAAGGTTTCCTCCAGCGTCGGCTCCTCCTGGTAGTCCTTGAACATATCCTTGTCCGAAAGGTTCTTCGGTATCTTTGCCATTTCCTACTCCTTTGATACTTTCGCCCAGGTGTCCCGCAGGCCCACGATCTCGTTGAACACCAGCCGCTCCGGCGTCGTGTCCTTATCGACGCAGAAATAGCCCTTGCGCAGGAACTGGTAGCGGGTGCCCGCCGCCGTCCAGCGCAGGCTCGGCTCCACCATCGCCCGCCCGATGACCCGCAGGGAGTTTGGGTTCAGCGACGCCAGGAAATCCCCGCCCGCGTTGCCGCTTTCGTCCGTTTTCAGCAAATAGTCGTAGAGCCGCACCTCGGCGGGCAGGGCGGTGCGCGCCTCCACCCAGTGCAGCGTCCCCTTGACCTTGCGGTTCGCCGTGGCCCCGCCGGACTTCGACTCGGGGTCATAGGTGCAGCGAAGCTCGGTGATGTTCCCGGCCGCGTCCTTCACCACCTCGTCGCAGCGGATGATGTAGGCGTGCTTCAGGCGCACCTCGCCGCCGGGCTTCAGGCGGAAGAACTTCTTCGGCGGCACCTCGGCGAAGTCCTCGCGCTCGATGAAGAGCTCGCGGGAGAAGGGCACGTAGCGTCGGCCGCCCCGGCTCGGATGGTTCTCGGCCTCCAGGTACTCGGTCTGGCCTTCGGGATAGTTCGTCAGCACCACCTTCACCGGGTCCAGCACCGCCATGACGCGGTCGGCGTTCTCGTTCAGGTTCTCCCGCACGCAGTGCTCCAGCATGGCCACGTCCACCAGGCTGTTGCTCTTGGCGACGCCGATGCGCTCGCAGAAATCGCGGATGGCCGCCGCCGGATAGCCCCGCCGCCGCAGTCCCGAGATCGTCGGCATCCGGGGATCGTCCCAGCCGGACACATGGCCGCCTTCAACGAGCTGGCGCAGCAGCCGCTTGCTCATTACGGTATTCGTGAGGTTCAGCCGCGCGAACTCGATCTGCCGGGGCCGGGTATTGACATCAAAGCCCAGGGACTCCAGCAGCCAGTCGTAAAGCGGCCGGTGTTCCTCGAACTCCAGCGTGCAGATGGAGTGGGTGATGCCCTCGATGGCGTCAGAGAGCGGATGGGCGAAGTCGTACATGGGGTAGATGCACCACTCGCTGCCGGTGCGGTGATGCTCGGCGTGGGCGATGCGGTAGAGGACGGGGTCGCGCATGGTGATGTTGGGCGAGGCCATGTCGATCTTCGCCCGCAGCACGTGGGAGCCGTCCGGGAATTCGCCGGCCTTCATGCGGGCGAACAGGTCGAGATTTTCCTCGACGCTGCGGTTGCGGTAGGGACTCTCCGTCCCCGGCTCCGTCAGCGTGCCGCGGGTGGCGCGGATCTCATCGGCGGAGAGGTCGCAGATGAAGGCTTTGCCCCGGCGGATCAGCTCCACCGCGAACTCGTAGAGCCGCGGGAAGTAGTCCGAGGCGTAGAAGCGACGGTCGTCCCAGGAAAAGCCCAGCCAGCGCACGTCCTCCTGGATGGAGTCCACGTACTCGGTGTCCTCCTTCGTCGGGTTCGTATCGTCGAAGCGCAGATTGCAAAGCCCCGCGAAGCGGCGCGCCAGCCCGAAATTCAGGCAGATGGACTTGGCGTGGCCGATGTGCAGATACCCGTTGGGCTCCGGCGGGAACCGGGTATGGATGCCCTCGGTGTAGCGGCCCTCTTTCTGATCCTCACGGATGGCGTTCTCGATGAAATTCGCTGCCAATGCTTCTTTCTCTGCCATGATGATAGCTCCTTTGATGATTGTCGTCCTGTGATGGATTATCGGTACGGCCCGCGACGGCGCTCAGCCGAAAGACGGGTCCTCTTCGGCGCATTTGGCCGCCACGTAATCCCGCAGCCGCCGGACGCCCTGCGCTACCCGCTCCCCCTCCGGCAGGCAGGCGGCAATCTTGTCCACGTAGCCCTTCGCCACGATCTGCCGCAGCGTCCAGCTGTAATTCACGTCATAGACCCACATCAGCCGCACCAGCTTGCGGTCGTCCAGGGTCCGTATCCGGGTGTAGTCCACCTGCTCGCCCTCGATGAACTTGTCGAGAAAGTCCGGGCTGATGCCGGTGCCGTCCGAGGGTTCGAGGAACGGTTCCAGCACCCGGTAGATGTCAAGCTTGTCGGCGTCGCGCAGGATCCTCGCGTAGAGCAGGGCGCGCGCGTCGGGGGCCGGGGCGATCTCCTTCTTGTTGTGGTTGGCGATGGCGAAGGTCACCAGCGCCCGCTCCGGCGCCGCCAGGTCCTTCAGCAGATGATTGTCGGCGATGACCTTGAGCCCGAGCGTCGCGTGGTCCTCGGAAATGGCGTCGTTGAAGGTGCGATAGACCGTGAACTGGTGGAAGCGCCCCACGTCATGCAGCAGCCCCATGATCTCGGCCAGCGTCACCGCGTCCCCGGTGAGCCCCAGATGCGCCGCCAGCGCCCGGGCGTAGTCGCGGACGTAGCCCGTATGGACTTCCTTGATGCGGATCGCCTGCTGGATGTCCTCCGCCTCGTTGTAAAACGAGCGCATATAGGGCCGCATCCACGCCTCCAGCGCCGCCAGAAGCGCCGTCATATCCCCGGCCACGCCGCCACCTCCTCCCGCGTTTCACTCTAACTAACTATTGTATAAGCTTCCCGCTAAAAAAGCAACAAAAAAGCGGCGGAAAATCGCCCCGCCGCGAAAGTTTTGCCGGTTACGGACGGCTGGTTTCGGTGAATGGTTGGTGAACATGGGCTTTATTACCGAAAGCATAAGTATCGACACCGGAAACGAAAGGGATGCCGGCTTCGTCACAGAGGTCGAGGAAATGTAGTGTGATGAGGTCACGGCCGGCAATGAAGCAGGCACAATGCGGCAGGATAGCTTCGATAACGCCCGGCTGCTCTTGGTGGAGAAGAATTCGGGGGGCGGCGGGATTAGTATGGTCTATACTTTCCTGAATCGTGTTTATCAGTGCCGGGGTGGCCGCGAAATCACCGACGAGGAACAGTGTCACGGCGTCATTGGCAGAGAAGGTTTGCGTATATTCCCGCACAATTTTCTCCACGATGGAAATGGAGTGCTCCCGGTCAATGCGGTGCAGGAAATTCCTGTTCCCCGGATGGAAGGGGATGGATTCCTCCCCGATGGGTTCCGGTGGTGTTGTGTTCTCAGCAAGTTCTGTCCCGGCGAAGTGGGTAGCGAATTCCTCCAATGGGCGATCGAACCAGGGCCTGGTTTCCTCCAGTTTTTCGTCCGACCACTCCCACCAGCGGAGGCGCAGGAGCCGCTGCTTTGTCTCCGGATTCGTGCGGTCTTTGATTTTTCGGATTGGATTGCCGCCAACAATTGTATAGGGCGGGACATCCTTTGTGACGACAGCGTGAGAGGCAACGACGGCGCCATGTCCGATACGTACACCGCCCAATAGAGTGACGCTCCCGCCAATCCAGACATCACTGCCGATGATGATTTGGGCGCGTTCATTGTTGGCGCTTTGGAAACCGGAAAAAGCCGGCAGCGAGGTCTCATTAAACGGGAAAGTGCTGGCCAGGCGGTACTCGTGGTGAGCGGCGTTTATGACAAAATGCGCTTCGTGACCGATGCTGGAAAAGTTCCCAATCAAGATGTGGTTTGTATCATGTTGGCGCCGTATGGCAAATTCACTTCTTGGAGCGATGTACGACCAACGGCCAAATGTCCCCAGTTCATAATTCATTGTTTTGTTGAAACCGTTAAGGTGGAATGGGGTCGGTTCCAGTCCGAGCAAAGGAGTGTGTTCATTCACGCTCATCACCTCATTGCGTATGATCAATCATCTTGTCAATATTACGTTTGCGCTTGATTTCCCAGTGAAGGAGCTGCGTTTCTCATATCCCCGTGTATTTTATGCCCCGGCCTTTTCCCGCCACGGAGATGAAGCCTTCTGCTACCAGCTTCTTGAGGATGGCGACTGTTTTGCTTTTTCCGAAGCCCGTTGCCTCCGCGATTGCGGAACTGGGGGCGGTTCTGCCTTTGAGCAGCGAAAACACCCGTTCCTCGTCTTCGGTCAGTCCGTTCTGTTCCCGCAAAACCGGGAGCATAATCCGTATCGCGTTTTCGGTTGCGTCAAACACCGGCCTGGCTGCACTGCCCCGGTAGGCTTCGTGGATTCTTCGGATGCCGGTCCCGAATTGTTCGATGATTCCCAGCCGGAAAAAGACGCCGCCAAGAATGCGATTCCTTAAAATCGAAAGGCCGCCCCGGTGATATTCTTCTAAGCCCAGCCCTTTTGGTAAACCGCCGGGAGAGGTGATTTCGATTCCCTCCGTGAACATGGCGATATTGATATGTGTATCCACGTCCCAGGCCCTGTGAACAATCGCGTTTGCCAGCGCTTCGCGAAATGCTTCCTCCGGAATCAAAAAAACGGGCTCCCGCAGGCTTCCCTTGATTTGCTCGTACTGATAGTATTTCCTGAACATAGACAAGGCATGGTCGTATTGTTGCAAAACGGATTCTTTGGCGTAAGTTTCCCGGTCATGAATCACACTGATGCTGTTGCCGAAGCGGACGACGTCAACGCCGCAAAATCCGTTGGCGTCGGCGAGAAGTTCCCCGGCGTGGTTGAAGCCGCTTCCGTCCTTGTAAAGCTCCAGCGTTTTCAGCGTGTCGATCGTAACCTCTCGCAGATGCAGAGCCATTGTCAGCTTTTTCTCCAACACGCGGAAGGTCAGGTTTTGATTCCCCGCAGGCAATTCCTCGAAAGACAGGTTTTGTCCTTCCAATATCAGCCGGCCAAGCGCCAGCCGGTCAACTTCGATTGTCGAGGAATCGCTTCTGCGATACGCTTTCGATTTGTATAGATATGGCTTGTACAATCCCTCGAACACCGTCAGCGTGATTACCGAGGTTTTGGGGTTGACGCGCAGCGTATATTCGGGAACGGGCGCAATGCTGTCGTTGATTCGATTCTCTATGTCCAGGCAAGTCGCTTCCGGATTCCCGATGCCTTTGGTCAGACCGTTATCGGAAATGCCAAAGATGATTTCCCCGGTTCCGTAATTCGCAAAGGCGCTGACGGTTTTCAGGAAACTGTTCGATACGGCTTCCTTGTATTCCAAGCGTTTCGATTCTCTCATAGGGTACCCTCCCAGCCGATTATAATTCATTTTAACCAAAAACAAACGCAAAATCAACCGCAAAATTTTGCGACCGTTTTTGCGGCTGCTGCGCGGGCGAAATTCTTCCCCCGACAAGGCGGCGACGGATGATCCTGGAAGAATGGTTTCATCCGCCGGACGCTCCGTCGGGGGAGATCCCCTTTGCGTTTCCGGTGATTGGCCGAAGGAGGCCGTCATCGCCCTCCGGGAACGGTTTTTCGCGGGTTTGTCCGGGTCAGCGTGCCTTTTTAACGAGATTCTAACCGAAATCAAAGCGGTTTACCATTTTCTTTTTCGATGTAATACGGTATACTGCCTATAGAGATTTTGACCATGCTTTGATAAAGGGAGGAAAGATGATGAAGAGCAGCAGGAAGAAATGCCTGGCAATCATGGGAGCGCTGGCCTTTGCCGTTGGGACGCCGGCCCTGGTGCCGCGGGCGCCGCTGGGGATAGGGGCGCCGGTGGCGTTGGCGGCGGAGGAGCCGACGGAGGGGGCACCGCTGGCATCGGTGGCCATCGATCCGGTACTGCGGCAGCTCGGGATTTACCGGAGGACCTATGAGAAGGATGTCTACAACGACGGTCAGGTGACATTGCGGCATCGGCGGACGGAACTTTGCCTGTCAGACGGCGACAACCGCTCCATGCTCTCGGGGACGCATTTCCCGAACCTGAAGGCGGCGCTGGACCGTTTCAACTGGCAGGAGAAGCAGAACAGCGGTGAGCGCTGGGGAGACCTCGGCGAGCAGGCCCTGAAGGAAATGAAAGAGCGGGATCCGGGGACATTCCACGCCTATACGGATTTCCAGGACGTCGTCCTGCGGCGCGCCGATACGCTGGCGGTGAGCTTCCTGACGGAATATACCGGCTACACCGGCGGGGCCCACGGCAGCTTCGCGGTCCGGGGCGTCAATTTCGACTCGGTATCGGGGGAGGCGCTGGCCCTTTCGGACGTCATGAACATTTCGCTTGAAATGGTGGATGCTGTCACCGAAGCCCTCAAAGCCAAGTACCAGCCGGCGGCCTTCTTCGACAGCATGGAGGAGACGGTGGCGCGGGAAATCGTCGAGGAGACCGTCTGCTGGACCCTCGATCCCCGCGGTGTGACGTTCTGGTTCAACCAGTACGACATCGCCCCTTACGCGTCGGGGCTTCTGTCGGCGACGATCCTCTACGACGAGCGCCCGGGCTTCTTCCAGCCAAAGTACAACCGCGGCCCGGCGTCCTATGGCGAATACCTGGTGAGTGGTTATCCGGCGGAGGTCGTGCTGCGTGACGGCCCCGACGGGCATCATGACGAGCTGATGGTTACCGATTACGACGGGAAGCTCTGCATCAACCTGAATGGGCAGGTTTTTGTGGATGAGGTCAAGGTCGATGCGGCGGATTTCGTGCCGGTGTTCGTACACCGGGGCGATGGCCGGAATTTCCTCTATGTCGATTGCATGAACGCCATGATCGGCGAGCGCGAGTTCCGCGTTTTCGACCTGAACAACGGTAAGCCTTTCCTGGCCCGGCAGTCGCAGGGAACGTTCCGCCGGCCGTTCTACGGCTCCGGCGAGGGCTATACCCGCGAGTGGCTGATGACGGATCCCTATGAGTTCCGCATCGAGCTGAGCGACCGTCGTGACGGGCCGAAGACCCACGTGGTGCAGATGGACGAGACCGGTCAGTTTTCTTTCGGCTGATACCCGGCGGAAGGCAAAAGAACGAGAAAAAGAGCGGCCCATAGCGGACCGCTCTTTTGGATGTGCGCCCGGCGGCGCACGTTTCTAACCGGTGAAAGACCGGAATCTGCCCGGTAGCGGGAAGGATACAGCCGAACACCAAGGGTGTCCATCGTGAGGTGGAATCTGAAGGAAGGTGCAGGCAAACCTCTGGCCTGACG
>JAEEGN010000103.1 GCA_016280345.1 Selenomonadaceae bacterium
AGGCTCCCCCGGGAACCCGTGCAGGAAATTCCAGACGATATTCACGCGGTATTTCCGCCCCATCCGCAGCAGCGCGATATGGTTCAGCCCCGTATTCCCCTTGTTCATCAGCTTCAGCACATCGTCGTGCAGGCTCTCGATGCCCGGCTGCATCGCGCGAATCCCGCCCTCCGACAGGCGCAGCATATCCTCCTCCGTCAGGTTGGACTTCGTCTCCGTCATAATGACGATCTTTCGCGGCAGCTTCTTCCTGAGCAGCCCGGGCAGCTCCTTCATGTGCCTGACGCTCATGATGCTGTCGCTCATGTTCACATAGTTCACGTGCGTCCACTTCTCCGCCATGACGCGGAATTCTTCGGCTAACCGCTCCGGGTCCTTTTCATGGAACACCCGCACATGGCCGTTGAGCCCGCAGAACGTGCAGGGGTGGCTCTGTCCCCACCAGCAGCCCCGGGACCCTTCCAGCACCAGCGACTTCGGCGCGTAGATATTCTCGCCGCCGCAAAGGTCCGGGTACTTCTCCGCCAGCGCGAAATAATCCGAGAAGTCCGGGTACGGGAGCTTGTTCAGGTCCTGCGTGCGGCGGTGGGGCATCACGTCGGGGATCGGCTCCCCGTGCCGCAGCACCCCGTAAGGCAGCGGGAAATCCTTCTCCCCGGCCAGGATTTTCTCGCAGACGTCGGAAAAAATCTCGTCCGCCTCGCCGAAAAACACATAATCGGCAAAGGGCCAATAGCGGAGGATCGTCCGCCCGCCCACGTCCATGCAATGCGCGCCGCCCACCATCGTCACGATATCGGGGCGGAGCTCCTTCACCCGCTTCAGGATGGCCGCCGACGCGTTGAGCTGCTGGAACTGCGCGATGACCCCGACGATCTTCGCGCCGGATTCCGCGACGGACTGCGCCGTCTGCTCCACTGCGGGTCCGGCGGCTTCCAGTCCCCAGTCCACGATCAGCGGGACCTTGTATTTTTTCAAGATCAGAGGAAAAGCTTCGGAGACATAGGCAAAAAGCTCCTCCCGGGTCCCCTTCGCCTTCCAGCCGGTGGTCGGAAGGAACACATACTCGCCAAGCTGTCCCGCCTGATAGACCGTCTCGAAATAATTCGCGCGTTCCGTGCCGAGTATCGAATAAAAACGCAAATCCGCGTAATCCACAAAACTCGTGATGCCCCGTTCCGCGAGGCTCGCCTTGAAAAGCGACATCGCCAGCGAAGGCAGTGCGCCGTCCGTGGCCGGCGGCACGACAAGCGCCACATCGTATTGTCTGTTCATAGCAAATCTCCGTTCCCTGAAAATCTGTCCGTCAATTCCCTGTTTCCGCCTCGTCCTCTTTCGGGTACTGGCCTCCCACCGGCACCTTCGCGTAGCGCAGCCAGGGAGCCTCCTTCTTGCTCTTCCAGGTCGTCTCCACCGCCAGCGCCAGCACCCGGCCGTTCATCTCCACCATCAGCTTCCTGGCGATCAAGTCGTCGATCGCCTCGTCCGCCTCCGGGCCGAACTCCTTCACCAAAGACGCGCGGCGCACCGGAGCGTTGGCCCGGCGGTAGACCCCGTTGCTGACGCCCTTCAGCGTATGGTACAGGCTCGTGCTGCAAAGCCGCGTGTCGCGGATCTCCACCCTGTCGTCGAACAGCTCCATCTCGAGGGTTTCCTTGTGGCCGCTGTTCCATTGGCGCAGCCATTCGGCCATCAACAAACCGACCCGTTCATAGACCGGAGGATTCGCCTCCGGCGCATGATTGTCGAACATATACGCCAGCCCCCGGACATAATCGTCGTCGTCCGGCATGGAATACGCATACGAGTAGCCCGGCTCCAGCACGAGGCCGTACTTCTCCGGATTGTTGCAGTACACGCTGCTCCGGTGGTACTGGACCGGGGCGAAGGCGTTGGCCGGCTGCAAATGGAACACCAGCGGCAGCAGCTTTTCCAGCTCCTCATAAGCGGCGGCCGGTTCCCCGGGGAATTTGTACAGGAGATTCCAGATCATGTTCATGTGGAGCTTTTTCCCGTAGCGCAGCAGCGCGATATGATCCAGCCCCGTGTTCCCCTTGTGCATCAGCGTCAGGATATCGTCGTGCAAGTTCTCGATGCCCGGCTGGATCGAGCGGATGCCGCAGTTCGAGATGCGGATCATATCCTCCTCGGACAAATTCGACTTGATCTCCGTCTGGAACGCGATCTTCCGGGGCAGATTTTTCAGCAGCAGGGCGGGCAGCTCCTTCGTATGCCGGACGCTCATGATGCTGTCGCTGAAATTGACGAACTTCAGCTTCGGCCACTTTTCGGCAATGAAGCAGATCTCGTCGGCGAAGCGCTCCGGATCCTTCTCCCGGTACACCCGAACCCTGCCGTTCAGCCCGCAGAACGTGCAGGGACCCTTCTCCCCCCACCAGCAGCCCCGGGAGCCTTCCAGCACCAGCGCCTGCTGCGAGGCAAAGATGTCCTTCTCGTAAAACGCCGGATATTTTTCCGGCAGCGCGAAATAATCGTCATACTCCGGGTACGGCAACTTGTTCAGGTCCTGCGTGCGGCGATGGGGCGGCTCGTCGGGAATCGGCTCCCCGCGCCGCAGCACGCCGTAGGGCAGCGGAAAATCCTTCTCCCCGGCCAGGATTTTCTCGCAGACCTCGCCGAAAATCTCGTCCGCCTCGCCGCAAAACACGTAATCGACGAAATCCCAATGGCGGAGCATCGTCAGCCCGCCCGTGTCCATGCAATGGGCGCCGCCCACCATCGTCACGATCTCCGGCTTCAGCGCCTTCACCCGCTGCATGATCGCGATGGCCGCGTTGATCTGCTGGAACTGGGTGACAAGCCCGACGAGCCTCGCGCCGGACTCGATGATCGTCTGCACCGTCTCGTCCACGGTCTTCGCGGCAGCCGCCTCGGCCAGCCCCAGCACCTTCGGCAGATCGTAAACGGTCCACCAGTCCCGGAACTTGGAAATCCAGGACAGATATTCCTCGCGGCTCTTCTTCGGCTTGTACCCGGTCAGCGGCAGGAACATGACCTCGCCCATATCCGCCAGCTTGTACGTCTGCTGGAAAGCGAGGGCGTGCGCCGCCCCGATATTGGCGTAAAAGTGCATATCCGCGTAATCCACATAACTCTTTATGCCCCGCGCCGAAAGGCAGGCTTTCAGCAGCGACATCGCCAGCGAAGGCATGGTCCCGTCGGTGACGGGGGGAACGATCAGCGCCACATCATAACGGTTGCTCATGCTTGGTCTCCCGATTGCTTCAAATAATCAAGCCACGTCTCTTCCCGGCCGCTCTTCCAGTTCGTCTCCGTCGCCAGCGCCAGCACCCGGCCTTTCATCTCCATCATCAGCCGGTTGCGCAGCAGCTCGTCGACGACCTCCTGCGCCGCCTCGCCGAAGTCCTTGGTCAGGCTCTCCCGGCGCACCGGGACGTTGGCACGGCGGTAGATCCTGTCGGTCAGCCCGTTCAGCGTGCGGTAGACGCTGGAGGAGCACATGCGGGTATCGCGTATCTCGGTCTTGTCGTCGAACAGCTCCATCTCCAGCCGCTCCGGCGTCTTCTTCATCCACGGCAGACGCCACTCCTGCACCAGCTTCTCCACCCGGTCGTAAACCTCCGGCCTCTCCTTCGCCGCGGTCCTGTCGTCGAAATTG
>JAEEGN010000104.1 GCA_016280345.1 Selenomonadaceae bacterium
GAACGATCCGCCATCGCAGCTTCACGTAGCGCCTCAACTTCTTCTTTTCGTCCAATCATCGCAGACCTCCTTATCTTTAAGCGGTCAATATGTTATCATTTTTCTGACTTAATGTCCATCTTGAAGTTATAATCGGTCATTATCTCCTTCTGGGGACATTTAATGACCATTCATAGTTATTCTGCTGTTGGACGACAGGTACATTCTTCTATTCGCCGCCATCGTGCCCGAAGCGGCCCCCCCCCTTGTCATTCAACCTTTCGCAGTCCCCTCACTCATGAAAGGGAATGCTACAGGAAACGTGTGCCGTACCGTCTTCTGTGAAAGTGAGCGAATACTTGCCGCCCACAGGACACGACGGGACACTCTTGCCGGCATTTCTAATCTCCATGCAAACATCCCCCATTGTAGGACGTCTCCCGTCGTGAGTCTGCATAAACTTTTGCGCCTCGGCCTGCAGCTCATATCGCTCACACGCACACTGTCTATACATCGGGAATCCGCCATTACTGTAACTAACGCCGCAATGTTCCTTCAACCACTTGTCAATGTGCTGTCTCGAGCTTGTCGCCAAGCGCCAATTGTAACCTTTCCCCTCGACTCGGAGAGCTCTTCCATGATGAAGTGCCGACACTACTATCCGCTTCCCGTCTCGCCACCAGTCAACTCCTGGATATCCACAGCACTTGCACGGCAGACTTGTCCCCGAAAACTGAAACATCGAGTTGAATTCGGCTATCTCCGCACTGTTGGTAATCTCATAGAGCGATGGTTCCATGTCAGGTTTGGAATGGCAGAGTCCACCGCCATCACGAATCACAATCCGGTCGGCGTCCTTGACCATCGCTGCGAAACGCGCGTTCATCATGATGCCGAAGTAACCAAGTATGAAATGAAGCCAAAGACCAACAATCGCAAGGTGAACTAACGCAAAGAAACAGACGAGCGTTTGAAATCTTCCCGCAGGTCGCCGTGGGGACATTAGTCCAAGGACGACAGCCACAAACACAACGATAACAGGTACCGAGCGGAAATAAAAGGACACCTGAAAACAGAGACAGGCAATGTTATGAAAAACCCAGCACAGAGATACCGAGCGATGCCGTATAAGCGCTGTTTAGCTGTTGTCTTGTTCTCTTTCATCGCCACTTTTTCCTTAGAATATTTCTAAAACTTTCCATTCAGCGCAGTGTGGATTTCTTCACAGAGATTAGGATACCACTTGAGCGGTGAACGTTCCAGTTCCGGCTTGCGGTCCTTGCGGTTTTCTTGTATGCGGTAGGAATCGGCTCGACTATCCTTCTTTCAACACATTCTTGAACGCGAGGAACTTCGCATCTTCCGTACGACCGCGAATCGCAAAGCACACTTCGTCGAACATTTCTCCAAAGCCGTCTTCGACAAGTGCTTGCGTGAAAAGTCCAGCCACGACGCAAGGCTTGTTCCCGAACGCACCGCACCCCCACGCCCCAAGGACAAGATTCCGGTGTCCGTGCTTCGCTGCGACAAGAAGCATGATCTTGATCCGGCGCAGCATAGTCTCTCCAATGCGCCTTCCTGACGCGAAAAACGCCGCGCCACGCCTGTTCGGAGCCGGAACCGTAATGACGGATGCCATAAACGGCTTGGGGAGTAATTCGCCCCTCCCATCCATGAACACGCAGACATTAGGCGAGTAAAGCATATAGTCGGACTCCACTGCGCAAAGGCAAGTGTTGTTGTGACGATACATGCACGCCGCCTCCCTAGACGAAATCGACGCGTAGAGCGTGCTCCGTCGGCAAAGAGATTCCTCTTGCGCGTTTGCGCCAAACCAGAATCCGCCACCGGGGAAATGTGCATTCGCAAAGCTCATCACAAGCGGACGTTCATATCTCATAGCCGCCTCGAACGAATCCTCCGCGACGACGCGAATCTCGCAACATCCTCCCGGCTCGCAGCACTCCTTTCTCTCCGCAAGAATCGCAGCGCCGTCTTCGGGGCTGACAACCTCTACCGCCCGGAAGTCCGCGCGGGGGAGCTCAACCACATTGCCGCCGACGCAATAGTGTCCGTCGGCTACGATCCTCTCAGCATATCGCGCCAAGCGTATATTTCTCAACAGGCCCATTACAATCGTCCTTTCGTTTTGTCCGCGACTGCTCGCGCAAACATCATTGGCAATTCTGTTTTGTTTTTCATCCTCACGCTCCTTTCTTAATCTTGTAAATCATGTCAATCCTTGTCTAAAACATTCCTAAAACTTCCCACTCAGCGCAGTGTGGATTTCTTCACAGAGATTAGGATACCACTTGAGCGGTGAACGTTCCAGTTCCGGCTTGCGGCCTTTGCGCATGTCGTATGGCGCGATGACGACCGAGACGTTCTTTATCCCCACCGCCGACGCGAGATAGAAGATGTCTTCAATCGCGTCATCGCCGACAGGCACGCACCCGATTGTAACCGCCTTGCCGTGGATCATGATGTCGCCGCCGAGATTCGTGCGCCCGTCCGCTTTCGCGCGCGCCCTGTCCGACGCGTTCGGATATGTCACCTTGAGCGAAAGATAGTAGCTCGAATTCGGGTTTAGGTATCCAATCCCGTAGATGCCCTCCGGTATTTGCCCGTCGCCCTCGCGCAGCTTCGGACCGAGCGTCCCGCTGAAGGCCGTCATTGGATAGATGCGCGGAGCTTTCCAGCCAGGTGCGTGGACTTCGACGGATCGTTCGTTCTTGAAGACGAGTATCCGCAACTTTCCGCCCGCGCTTGCCGCAA
>JAEEGN010000105.1 GCA_016280345.1 Selenomonadaceae bacterium
CCGGGCAATCTCCGTCAAAAGCGTTTCCGCTTCCGTCGTCGTGAGCTCATCCACAGCTTTGGCCCCGGCGTCGCGATAGCAGTGAGCGCATTTCAGGTTGCAGGCGTTGGTCGTGTTCCAGGAAACGATCATAGGCCAATCTCCTCGTCTGTCAGATAGCAGGCCGGATCTGAAGCCCAGAAATCACCGGTTTTCGCCTCGGCACGGGTGCGGAAGTTGCCGTTGCAGACAGCAAGGAAACGGCACCGGGCGCAACGCCCCTTGAGCAGGGATTGGCGTTCCTTGAGGCCTGCCAGGAGCGGCTGGTTTGAGGTGTCTTTCCAAATCTCGCTGAATTTTCGCTCTCTTACATTGCCGAAGGTATGGTGCTGGGTGAATTGATCGGGATGCACGTTCCCTTCGGGGTCGACCTCACCGAAGGCGATGCCGGAACGATTGCCGCCGTTCATGGAGAGGAAATGCCAGACCTGCCGGGCCAGGGAATCGTTCTTTTCCGCCTTTGCTTTGAGATAGAGATAGACGCCATCGCAGTGATTATCGACGGTCAGTATCTCCTTTTTCAGTCCACGGGCTTCGAAATCGCGGGTGCGGCGGACGATGGTGTCGACCGCCCGTCGGGCCTCCGCCGGGGTTACGTCTTCTTCCGTCATGGCCTGACCTCGTCCGGAATAGACGAGATGGTAAAAGCAAGCGCGGTCAATGCTTTTCTCCTCGATGAAATCGAAGATGGCGTCGAGCTCCTGTACGTTATGAGCGTTGATGGTGAAGCGGAGGCCCACACGCTGCCCGACAGCCACGCAGTTTTCAATCCCCCGCATGGCCGCTTCGTAAGCACCGGGCTTTCCACGGAAAGTGTCGTTGACGTCTGCCAGCCCATCCAGGGAAACGCCGACATAGGCGATGCCGATTTTCTTGATTCGTTGCGCCGCTTCCTTCGTAATCAGCGTGCCGTTCGTGGAAAGAGTCGGTCGCACTCCGCGCTCTTTGGCATAGGCCGCGAGCTCATAGAAGTCTGGCCGGATCAGGGGCTCGCCGCCGGAAAACAGCAGGGCCGGCGTCCGCATCTCCGCCAGGTCGTCGATAAATGCCCGGGCTTCCTCAGTGGTGAGTTCCCCACGGTGGTGAGTGGCGTCGGCATCCATATAACAGTGGCGGCATTTCAGATTGCAGGTTCGTGTCATGTTCCAGACCACGACCGGACCGCGGCCCGCGGAAGTCCCGTGTTTCATACGGGCGGATTCCGGTTGGTAGCGCAACTCGTCGCCGTCGTATTCCGAGCCGAAGAGCAGTTTTGTAACGCTGATCATCCATGGCCTCCCAGAATATGAGGAACCGCTGACGCCCGGAAGGAAATCCCGCCCGGCGCCAGCGGCGCCTTTGAATTTGCAGATAGTGGCTGGTCTTGCCATTTGTCTGCGATTGAGCAGGATTGCCGTTTTCACCGGCCACCCTGCGGTCTTTTCGTCAAGTGTTTTCGCGCGGTTCCAGGCCGCTGAGAAGAAGATCGATCTTCAGCCGAACATTTTCCGTAAACGGGTAGGGAAGCGAGCTGAAGGACGCTGCCTGGAAAATCGAGTGGAACATCTCTGTCACCAGCTCAGCGGAGATTTCCGTGCGGAACTCGCCTCTGGCCTGGCCGTATTTCACCAGCTCCACGAAGACTGATTTGAAAGCCGGCGCGAGTTTTGGGTGTTCAGCGGCCCGTTTTCGTGGCAGGGCGGAGCGGTCGGCGGCGCTCAGGAAAAGCGGTAAGACGAAGCGGTTTTCCTCGAGTTGTTCCGCTGTGTCCAATATGATCTCCCGCAACACGGCTGACGCGACCCGTTCTTCTTCCATGAGTTGCTTCGCCTTGGTCCGGGTCTTTTCCACCAGCTGGTCCAGAAGGCAAAGGAGCAAAGCCTCCTTTGACTCGAAGTAATTGTAGAACGTACCGATGCCCAGATTCGCGGTGTTCATGATATCGGCGATCGAAGTTTCGCGAACCCCTTTTGCCATGAACTGCCCTACCGCCGCTGACAGGATTGTCTGCTTGGATTGCAGTTTCTTGCGCTCACGGCGTCCCATGATACCGTCCATACGATTTCCCCCTCCATTATCACATTGCTCATACAATCACTGCGGGGCGTTCTCTGTCTACGGGATAAACCCTACCATGTATCCTATCCCTGCCCCCTGCCTTTTATTATATCGGAAATGGTTTCATTTTTAAAGACTTTTTGAAGGATTATGGAAAAAATTCTTCCTCTTAGGAGAAAGGATAGTTCAAATAATCAACCTGACGTCTGTTGTAAATCATTATTCGGGCCCGGAAAACAAGTAGAGGGCCTGGCGTCTGTAGTCTGCTTGACGGGAAGAAGCGGCTTGGATATAATGAGACAAGCAATAGGCAAGGGGCTGCCGTACTTCCCGGCGGGCCCCTTTTGGCGTGAATCCGGGAGGAAATAATGAAGGCACTTTTAACGGCAATGCGTCAGGAGAATTCGGTGGCGCGCCTTGTCGAATGGTTTGAGAAGAAGCGAGGGCAGGGATTCATCTACGGGATGGGCGGCGCCTTCAAGCACGCGGCGGTGGCGTCGGCTTTTGTCGCATCGCCGCAACCACTCGTTATCCTTGTCCGGGATCAGGCGGCGGCGGCAGAGTGGGCGGAGGATCTTGCGACACTTCTTCCTGCCGTGGCGGTAATGGAGCTGACAGAGGCCGATTTGGCTTCATTCGCGGCGGCAGCCAAAGGCGTAGAGCTTATGGCCCGGCGTATGGATACCCTGGGCCGTTTGGCGCAGGGGGATCCGATTATTGTTCTGGCATCAGCCGGAGCCACAGTTCAGAAGGGAATCTCCCGGAAGAATTTCGAGCTTCTTCGTCTTCGCCTGGCGCTCGGTGATGCCATCGAGCGGGAGGAGTTGCTGGCGCGCCTGATACGGCTCGGCTACGAGCGGGTAGAAGAGGTGGAATGCATCGGGCAGTTCAGCTCCCGGGGAGGGATTGTCGATGTTTTCCCAATCAATGCGACGTTGCCGGTCCGGGTGGAATTTTTCGATGATGAAATCGACTCGTTGCGGGAGTTTTCCCTGGAGACGAAACGCTCCCTGAAAAATATAAAGGAAATCAGTGTACTGCCGTTATCGGACGAGGGAACGGAAGATTCGTCGGAGTTGTTCCTCTCCTATATGGCCGGAGAGGGAACGGTATTTTTCGACGAACCGATGCATATCCGCGAGAAGATCCTGCAGGTCAGCCGGGAGAATCCTGAGGACAAGGATCGCATCTTCACCTGGGAGCAGCTTGTAGCCGGAGCGGCGGAGCATAATGTGATCTATTCCGCTCTGATGCTGCAACGGATTCATGGGGTGGAGCCGGTAGAAATCATCAGCGCTACGGTTCGGGCTGTCACGTCGTATCAGCGGCAGTTCGATCTTCTGACGGACGACCTCCGGGCTTGGTTGGAACAGAAGGCGGCGCCGCTCCTTCTCATGGGGGGGGAGGGAAAGGCGGAGGCCTTGCGGGAAACCCTGGCGGGCCGTCGATTGGCCTCGGTGTTTATGCCGCATCCCGATCGACTCCTTCATGGTACGATTCTGATAACAGAGGGAAGGCTCAGCAACGGTTTTGAGTTGCCAGCGGCTAAGTTGGTCGTCATTTCGGAGAAAGATATCTTCGGCTCTCAGAAAAAGCGGCTTCGTCGACCGTCTGTACCGGATGAACGGAAAATATCGCATTTTCGGGAGATACATGAGGGCGATTACGTCGTCCATATCAATCACGGGATTGGCAAGTATCTGGGCGTCGTGACCCTGGAGACCGGAGGCGTGAAGCGGGATTACCTGCATATCCGGTATGGCGGCGATGATAAGATTTTCGTGCCAACAGACCAGGTGCAGCTTTTGCAGAAATACATCGGCGCGGAAGGAGAAGCGCCCCGGCTGTCGCGGCTGACCGGCGGGGAATGGACGAAGGCGAAGGCGAAGGCCAGGGCGTCAGTGGAAAGCATCGCCAAAGACCTCATCCGCCTTTATGCTGCCCGCCGGGAAGCCACGGGCATCGCTTACCCGGAGGACACGCTCTGGCAGCGGGAGTTCGAGGAAGCGTTTCCCTTTGAGGAAACGCCGGACCAGCTGGCAGCGGTGCAGGACATCAAGAAAGATATGGAAAAGCCGGTGCCGATGGACCGCCTGGTTTGTGGTGATGTTGGATTCGGCAAGACAGAGGTGGCGCTTCGGGCAGCTTTCAAGGCGGTGATGGGGAACCGGCAGGTGGCGGTGCTAGTGCCGACAACGGTTTTGGCACAACAACATTATCAGACGTTCACAGAGCGGTTCCTTCCCTTCGGTCCGGTGGTTGATGTCATCTGTCGCTTTCGTACAGCGGCGGAGCAGCGGGCGACATTGGAAAAGGTCAGCGAAGGGCGGGTCGATATCCTGATTGGAACCCATGCCTTACTTAACGCTCGCCGGGTCCATTTCAATAAACTAGGGTTGTTGATTGTTGATGAAGAGCAGCGGTTCGGCGTCAAGCAGAAGGAGAAGATCAAGCAACTCGCGGCGGGCATTGATGTCCTGACGCTTTCCGCCACGCCGATTCCCCGGACGCTTCACATGTCGCTGGTTGGAGCACGGGATATGAGCATCATCGAGACGCCGCCGGCAGAACGGTACCCAATCCAGACCTACGTGATTGAAGCTAATGACGCTGTGATAGCCCGGGCAATCCGCCGGGAGATGAAGCGGGGCGGTCAGATTTATTTCATCTATAATCGGATCGAGACCATCGACCGGATGCGGCGTCATCTCGGGGAAATCGTTCCCGAGGCCCGGATCGAGACCGCTCACGGTCAGATGACAGAGGCGATTCTGGAACGGGTAATGATGGATTTCTATGAGGGAAACTACGATATCCTCCTTTCTACCAGTATCGTGGAAAACGGACTGGATGTGGCCAACGCTAATACCATCATCGTCTATGACGCCGACAGATTCGGGCTGTCCCAGCTATATCAGATGCGGGGGCGTGTAGGACGCTCCCACAGTATGGCGTTTGCGTATTTCGTTTATCAGCGGGACAAGGTGCTTTCGGAAACGGCAGAGAAACGCCTGCAGGCGATGAAGGAATTCGCAGAGCTCGGGGCCGGCTTCAAGATCGCTATGCGGGATCTGGAGATCCGGGGGGCGGGTGACCTTCTGGGGGCACAGCAGCACGGGCATATCGTCAGTGTCGGCTTTGAGATGTATTGCCGCCTCCTGGATGAGGCGGTCCGTTCTCTCAAGACGGGAGAACCGGTCCGGGAAACGCCGGACCCGGTCATCGACCTTCCGGTGGAGGCGTACATTGACGGTGGTTATATTGACGATCCCATGCACAAGATAGAGGTATATCAGCGCATCGCCGCGGTCCGGGAGGAAGAGCAGATTGCGCGGCTTTATGACGACCTGCTGGATCGCTTCGGCGAACCCACGGCACCGGTGTTGCGTCTCTTGGAGGTGGCACAGATTAAGAATTATGCCCGCCGCCTGGGGGTGAAGTCCATTCTGGAGAAGCCTGGCCGTATTGATTTGACGCTTTTGTCGGAGCATGACGTGAAGTCGGAGGCTTTGGCCCGTACACGCGAGATTTTTGGGAAGGGACTGCAGATATTGCCGACGCAGCAGCTTATCCGGGTTCCGCTTTCGGCGATCGTTGCGCGGGACCGTCTGGGCTTTCTCCGACGGCTCCTGGAGTCCTTGACGGGTGAGGAACCGGCCCAGAGCATACAATATGAGGAAAAGAGGCGAAGATGATGGGGAAGATTACGGTGGCCGGCCTCGGGCCGGGTTCCTTTGGCCTGATGTCTCTGGAGGCCTGGGAAACGATCCAGGCGGCGGAAACGCTCATCCTGCGTACCTCCGTTCATCCGACAGTGGAGGAATTGCGGCGTCGGGGTATTTCCTTCCATTCATATGATGACTGGTATGAACGGGCGCAGGATTTCGAGACGCTTTATGGCGAGATTGCCGGTGACTTACTGCGACGTGCTATGGAAGGAAAAGCCATTGTCTATGCTGTTCCGGGGAGTCCACTGGTAGCGGAGCGCACGGTGGTTTTGCTTCGGGAGAAGGCGCCGGAGGCGGGCGTGGAGCTTGAAATCCTGTCGGGAATGAGCTTTGTGGAGGTATTCTGTGCCCGTCTGGGGCTGGATCCGATTGACGGGCTTACGATTGTTGACGTGGCGGATGTTGACCGGCTGCCGGTCGACCTCGTCACCGGCATCCTGGTAACACAGGTCTATAGCCGTGCGGTAGCTTCCGAGCTGAAGCTGACGCTGATGGAGAGGCTGCCTGACGAGTTTGAAGTCGTTTTTGCCCATAATCTGGGACTGCCCGATGAATCTTTGCGCCGCATCCCGCTCTATGAGATAGATCGGCAGGCGGACATCGATCATCTGACGAGTCTTTTCCTGCCGCCGAAGAAAGCGGCGGGGCGCTTTGACTTTGGTCCGCTGACCGGAATAATGAAGACCCTCCGGGAGCCCGGAGGGTGTCCCTGGGATCGTCTGCAGACGCCGGAAAGCCTTCGGAAGCATATCATCGAAGAAGCCTACGAGGTGGTGGAAGCTATTGATTTCCGGAATGAGACGTTGCTGTGTGAGGAACTGGGGGACTTGCTGCTACAGATCGTATTTCAGGCTCGAATGGCGGAGGAGACAGGCCATTTTTCCATGCAGGATGTAGTTGATGGCATCGTGGATAAGTTGGTGCGGCGCCATCCGCATATATTCGGCGATACCGAGGCTTCGGACGCAGCGGCGGTGCTGGCGGACTGGGAGGCTATTAAACGGCGTGAGAAGCCGGAACGCAAATCCCGGCTGGACGGGGTTCCACAGGGACTACCTTCGCTTATGGCGGCGGACAAACTCCAGCGTAAGGCAGCGGACGCCGGCTTTGACTGGGATGACATCGCTCCGGTCTGGGAAAAATGCCGGGAGGAATATGATGAGCTTCGGGAAGCAGTGCGAGAGGACTCGTTGGAAAAGGTTGCGGAGGAATTCGGCGACCTCCTCTTCGCGTTGGTCAACCTTTCCCGGTTCCTGCATGTCGATGCCGAATTGGCTCTTCTGGGCGCGAACCGAAAGTTCGTCCGCCGTTTCAGATACGTAGAGGAAAAGGTGGCGGAGGCCGGCGGCGAGTGGCGGAAATTCAGCTTGTTGGAACTTGATGAATTCTGGAAACAGGCAAAATTCAAGGAAACCATGTGACTTTTCTCCCTGAAAGCGTGAAAAATCGCAACTTTTTTGGGAAAAAAGCAAAAAAGTTATGAAAATAAAGAGGAATCTTGGAGTTTGTAGCGAATTGTTGCAGTGTAAAAATTTTAAAGGAGGCTATACTCGTGAACAAAACGGAATTGGTTGCCAAGGTTGCAGAGAAGTCTGGTCTGACCAAGAAAGATGCCGAGAAGGCCGTTAACGCCCTGTTC
>JAEEGN010000106.1 GCA_016280345.1 Selenomonadaceae bacterium
AGAACGTCTGTCGTTCCTCACCGTCAAAATCATAACTGCGCCGCATGGCGTGGCTCCTTTCTTATTAAGGAAATGTTAAAACGCAACGAATTCACCCCTCCACCGCTTCGCGGTCCCCCTCCGGGGAGTCCACTGAACTCCCGCGCAAAGTGCCCCCTTTCAGGGGAGGCTTTGGGGTGTTGCCTCCCCTGAAAGGGGAGGTGCCCCGAAGGGGCGGAGGGGTTCCGTCAACAATTTCCCGCGTACACATACTTCAAATGCCGCCGAGCCGTTTCGCAGAGCTTGCCGATGGTTTGGAGCGGCGTCATCGGCTCGTCCATTTTCCATCTCGGGAAATAGCGGCTGATATGGAGCGGCAGGTCCTCGGAAATCGTCGCGAGCCATGCCGCTTCCTCGTCCATGTCCTCGACGCTGTCGCTGATCCCGGGCACCGCAAGGGTCGTGACCTCGACATGGCAGGACTTTGCCGCACGCAGGATCGTATGCCTGACCGTTTCAAGATCGCCGCCGAGCTTTTTATAGTTTTCCGCCGACCACGTCTTGAAATCGATATTCATGGCATCCACATAAGGCAGAAGCGTTTCCAGGATTTCCGGCTCCGCCGTGCCGTTCGTGACCAACGCGACAAGAAGCCCTTTCTCGTGCAGCAGCTTCGCCGAATCATAGACGTATTCCCAGCCGATCAGCGGCTCGTTATAGGTGAACGCCGCGCCGACATTGCCACGCGGCGCAAGCTCCTCCGCAATCTCGGCCAGCCGTTCCGGCGGCAGTTCTTCCGTATCCGTCTCCGCGCCGACCTGAGAGATTGCCGCGTTTTGGCAGAACGCGCAGGAAAGATTGCAGCCGAAGGTGCCGACGGACAGGATATATTTTCCGGACTGCCATCGGTTGAACGGCTTTTTCTCGACGGGATCGAGGGCAATCGAAGTCACCCGCCCATAGGAAAGGCTGACGACGCGCCCGTCCCGGTTCCCCCGCGCCCTGCAAAGCCCCGTCTGGCCTTCGGACAAAGCGCAGTGGTGGGGGCAGACGGGACAGATTGCTTTGTTTGACATAATGTTACCTCAATGGTGCCTTGTTACCTCAAACCGCCAGAGCCTCACCGGTCCCTCTGGATCGATGCCTCCCTTTCGGCAGGCAATCGAAAGCTGCTCGGCCACCGTGTCGACACCCGCGAGGTCGGGAAGCAATAATCCGCGCCGCCCGTTGCTCTCCACGATGACGCCGTACCGTTTCGGGTCGAGCATCTCGTCCGAGGCGATTGGCTCGGGTGTGGTCAGCACGTCCACGCTGTAGACGAGGTCTTCCAGCTCGTCCTCGGTCACCGGACTGAAACGCGGGTCCTCCGAGCAGGCCGAGACCGCGTTCCGCACGATTTCCGCGCCGAGGCTTTCCGTGACCGGCAGGATCGTGCCGATGCAGCCGCGCAGCATCCCGTCCTTTTTCAGCGAGACGAACGCCCCCGCCTTTTTCCCCGAAAGCTCCGGCGGCAAATCCTTCGGCACCTCGGCCTGCTTTCCCGTTTTGACGAAGGTTTCAAGGCTCATCCGCGCCAATTTCACATATTCGTCCTCCGCCGCCTTTCGCGCCGCGAGGCGATCCTTTTGCGCTTTCTCGAACAAATCCCCGAAGGCGCGGCTCTCGTCACGCTCGCCGACGATGAATGATGCCACGCCGTAGCCGACGCCGAACGGGCCTTCATAGGAAAGCTGCTCGCACTCCACCTTCCGGCGATCCAGCGCGCCCGCCATCATCCAGAATGAGCGAAGACCGCACTCCGCCGCTCCTTCGGATAGTTCCGAGTCAATCGAAAGCAGCCGCAGGAAATCCCCCGCCGCCAACGCCGCCATACACTCCTTGTCAAAGACCGGACCTTCGGCGGCGAAGCCGTAAGGCCCGTCGGCCTTCAGCTTGTGCGAGAGGTCGCCGGAAGCCACATAGACCACGCGGCGGTTCAAAAGCTCCGCCGCCCGCGCCACGCATTCGCCGAAGCGGTAATGGGCGCGTGTCGACTGGCCGGACAAGCCGACGCGGATAATTTTCACATCGGGCATGACTTCCTGCACGAAGCGCAGCGGAACCATCGTGCCATGGTCGAGCGCCGGCATCCGCTCCGCGCCCGTGCCGCCGTCCACGCCCGCTTCCGCCAGGCAGCGCGAAAGCGTTTTCACAAGCTCCGTATCGTAATCCGCCGAAAGCTTCAGCCCCGGCACGCGGAAATTGCCGAAATCCCCTTCTGCGTGGTCACGAGGCGAGATATGAAAATAATCGGCGTACATCGTCGCGTGGGGACTCGAAATGATTACCGTATCCGGCTTCAGCGCCGCCATGCGCCGCATCGCCTCACGGTACGCGTCGATAGTCGGCTGGATCCTCTTCTCCTCGCCGCGCCCGATCTCCGGCATGATCAAAGGCGGATGCGGCACGACAACAGCTCCGACAACTCCCATGAAAATCCCTCCATTCCTTTATACCGCCACTTCTCCCGCCAGCACCTTTTTATAGTCCTCGTAATTCTTCCGCAGGAGCTCCGGCGTGTTCAACTCGTACGGGCACTTCGTCGTGCACTTCCGGCAGTTCAGGCAGCCCTCGATTTTTTTCATCTCCGCCTGCATCTCCGGCGTGAGCCACGCCTTGGACGGAGCGCGGCGGAGCATCAGCGACATGCGCGCGCACTGATTGATCATGATGCCCGCCGGGCACGGCATACAATAGCCGCAGCCCCGGCAGAATTCCCCGGTCAGCTCCTCGCGCTCTTTTTTGATGAACGCTTCGATCTCCGGCGTCATTTCCGGCGTGTCCTTCATATAAGAAAGCCACTCGGCGAGCTCGGTTTCCCGCTGGACGCCCCAGATCGGCATCACGTTGTCATACTGCGCCATGAACGCCATCGCGGCCCGCGAATTCGTGATCAAGCCGCCGGCCAGTCCCTTCATCGCGATGAAGCCCATGTTTTTCTCCCGGCAGCCGCGGACC
>JAEEGN010000107.1 GCA_016280345.1 Selenomonadaceae bacterium
TGGAAAGCCTGGCGCGGCTCGGCCGTATCGACTACGCTGACATCATGGACAACTTCGGACGCTGGGTGAACGAGGCGGCTTTCACCGCTACCGGCGAGCTTTTCGATATCGGCCGCGGAACCCGGCAGGCCGTGATGAAGTACTTTGACGGCATACCGCCGGTGGAGTGCGGTGGCCGGAGCGATAACGACAACGGCAATGGCTCACTCATGCGAATCGCCCCGCTGGCGCTCTATCTCTACGCGAAGCGGGGCGAGGCACTGAACGAGGAAGCGATGGCGGCGGTGCATGACATTTCCTCGCTTACCCACGGCCATACCCGGAGCAAGATGGCCTGCGGCATTTATACCCTGGTGGCAGTCCGGCTTCTCGCAGGGCGGGATATCTCCGGCGCGGTGGCGTCCGCGCTGGAAACTGCGAAAGCGTACTATAGCGGCCGGGAAGAATACGCCCCGGAGATGGAGACGTATCAGCGGTTATGGAAGCCGGATTTCGCCGACCTGCCCGAAGACGCTATCGCAAGCAGCGGCTATGTAGTCGACACCCTGGAGGCCGCTCTCTGGTGCCTGCTCAATACATCGGACTACGAGGTCTGCGTCCTCAAGGCGGTCAATCTGGGCGAGGACACCGACACTGTCGCTGCCGTCGCCGGAGGATTGGCAGGAGCCGCTTATGGCTGGGAGGCGATTCCGAGGAAATGGCTGACGGCTTTGCAGAACGGCTCGGAGATAGAGAAGCTGTGCGCGGCATTTGGGGAAATGCTGCCCCAGGGAGACGTGACGGGAAAAAGGAGAAAAGGGTGATTGTATGATAGGCGCGGTTCTCTTTCCTTCGGCCAATTCGTCCCCCAGTCAGCCCGAGCCGGAATTCAAGGAGGAGTTCAGGGCCGTCGATGATATGGAAGCCCTCGGCGCAGTTCTGTTTGACTGCTCGGATTGGTTCTATAACGGCCGGATACGGCTCATGGGGAAGCCGGAGCGGATGACGGACGCGGTTTATCGCGGCTGGATGATGCACCCGGAGCGGTATGAGGATTTCTACGGGAAACTGCTGAAACAGAATATCCGGCTTGTCGTTGACCCGGAGGCGTACCGGCGGCTGCACATCTTTCCCAACGTGTACGAGAAAATCAAGGCGGATACGGCTCCGGCCCTCTTTTTTGAGTTGTACAGCCGGATTTCTCTGTCCAGAGTATTTTCCCATTTCCGCCGGTTCATGGTGAAAGACTTCGTGAAATCCGTCAAAGGGACGGAATTTCCGCGATTCTTTGACGAAAATACCACGCAGGAAACCTTCGACCATTGGATGGACGTCTTCTATGAATTGCGGGACGAGGAAATCACGGACGGCATCTGCGTTAAAGAATACCGCGACCTCAAGCGGTACGGGGGGACGACGAACGAATGGCGCGTGTTTTACATGAACCAAGTACCGGCCACGGTGACGCGGAACTCATTGCAGCCGGAATCCTGCCCGGCGCCGGACCGGGCTTTGATTGAGAAATACACTGATCTGGAAAGTCCCTTCTATACTTTGGATTTCGCGGAACTGGCGGACGGCGGCTGGATGATCGTGGAAGCCGGCGACGGCGGCGTGTCAGGGCTTTGCTATCGTCAGGATATACGGGAGTTTTATGCGATTATGGCGGCGCGGTTGTTCTCTTATTAGGCAAGAACTGTCTTGCAGCAAATCGAGTGGAGGAATCGGCAATGTTCAGGAAAACCTTCTTGACGGTTCTGGTCATCATGTTTATGGTCTCCGGCATGGCACTGGCGGCGGGCAGCAAAAGGAATGCCCGGGAAGAGCATCCGCCAGCCGCGGGAGGGGTATTGGGAATCGTCTGGATGAACGATATCAACCCGCCGACGTTCAAGCGGGAAAACGTGGAGTACGCCTTGTCATTCATCCGAAAAAACTGCTACCACACATGGAGCGTGCAGCTTGCCCAGGACGATTATGTGAACTTCCTGGCCGAGAATCCTGGGCTTGAAGGAAAGACACAGATGAACCGGGCCATGGCGTTCGGAAGGGAGTACGGCTCCCGATATACCTACGTTCTTTTCCTCATGCCGTGGGATGTCAATGTCAATAAGACAACCTTCCGCAGCAATTATCCGGAATATGACGGCATGGAACTGAAAGACGTTTCGCTGACCGTATCGTTCATTCTGGTCGATGCTGAATACGCAGTCAATAACGGCGGAGTGTCAAGCCGCTGCACAAACAAGCGGAAACCGGTCCCGGAACTCGTGGATTCCCTGTTTCCTGATGCAATCGATAAGATTTTCCATAGCTGCAGGAGTTATTTCAATCCTTCTCCGGCGGGAAGCACTATCGGGAAAAGGACAAATACCGCTCCGTCTGTGAACTGGTGAAAAATGATCGAAAAACTAGCCAAGAGAGTGACGCTGGTATGGAAAAACAGAAGCTGGTCGTAAGACTGCCATGTCCGCATTGTGGTTCGAGAAATGTCGCCTGGATTCAGTGGGGACGTCCCCGGGCGCGAGCCGAGTTCAGCGAGCAGCTGAAACGGCACGAAATAACCCTCGGCGGTTGCTTTATGCCGGTAAACAGTGAACGGTGGGAGTGCAACGAATGCGGCTTTCGCTTCGGGAATATCGGTTTGGCAGTCTGTCTTTTGGAGGTAAGCAAGAGAGATAAGAAGATAAGAGATAGGCTTCCGCAATCAGGAATCCTTCCGATGAAACAAGAGGGGAACCCCATTTCCGGATATATCACCGCCCACGAAAAATCTTGGCGCAACGAA
>JAEEGN010000014.1 GCA_016280345.1 Selenomonadaceae bacterium
AACATGATGAATTTACTTGCCTATATTGAGAGAAATCCGATTATACAAACGGTCAAAACGGCGGCTGCGCTTGGCCTTTCCCGAAATGGTACGGCAAATTACATTGCCGCCTTATGTGATAAGGGGATCCTAAAATACTCGGCAAAATCCGGAAAAGCCCTCGTCTTTGCTTATGAGGAGTATCTGGATATTCTCAGGAAAGATACGTAATTCATGGCGCTTTTGATAAAACCGGTCAGAAAACTGACAATATAATGGAAGGTTTGCCGGAAGCGGCGGAAAAAGGTTCGGCAAATGTAGCCGTGCTTTGGCGATGGCTTAAAGAAAAGCCGGGATTGTCGCGGCGCGAAGGCGCGGAGCGACGGAACCGGAAGCTGGCGCAGGCGCGTTATGATTTCGGTTTGCCGCGGCAGTGTGGTCTGTTGCGTCATTCGGGCGCAGGAAAATCCGGTTATGGGGAAATCCTGACCGGTGAAACGAAACAGGAGGCGTGGCGTATGGAATCCAAGGGAAAAATCGTGGTTGGGTTTTGGGGAAATGGTATGGCGTCGGTGAAGCGGGGCGGTATCTGCCTGGTGCTGGCGCTGCTTTTGGTGGTGCCGGCGGTTTTGACGGAGGCCGGGCGGCTGGAGGAGATCGCGGAGCGGGGGACGATCCGCGTCGGCACGACGGGCGACTATATCCCCATGTCGTACCGGAACCCCAAGACCGGGGCGTATGAGGGCATCGACGCCGAGCTGTCGCGGATCATCGCCGATTCTCTGGGCGTCGCCATCGAGTATGTGCCGACCACCTGGCCGACACTGGCCGCCGATACCCAGGCGGGGAAGTTCGACATCGCCCTTTGCGGCATTTCGCGGAATTTCGCCCGGGCGCGGACGATGGCGATGTCCGACGCTTACGGCGAGGGGATGTTCGGCAAGACGATCCTCTGCCGGGCGAAGGACGCCAAAAAGTTCCGGGGCCTTGACGACATCAACCGGCCGGAGGTCCGGGTCATGATCAACCCGGGCGGTACCAATGAGAAATTCGCCCACGCGAACCTCAAGCGGTCGAAGCTCATCGTCTTTGAGAAGAACGCCGAGATCCCGCGCCTGATCGCCGAGGGGAAAGCGGACGTCATGATCACCGAGACGGTGGAGGCGGCGCAGTACGTCCGTTTCGACAAGCGGCTGGCGGCGCCGCTGATGGACGCGCCCTTCACCCGCCATTCCTGCGGTATCCTCATGGCGAAGGGCGATCAGGAGTTCCTGAATTACATCAATTTCGTGCTGGCGGAGCTGCGCATGGACGGCACGCTGGCCAGACTGGAAGCGAAGTATCTGAAATAGGAAGGAAAGGCAAGACAAAACCCCCGGCTCCTGTCCGCGCGGTAAGACGCGGGCGGGAGCCGGGGGTTCTTTTTTCGCGTTTCTATTCGCCGGCGGCCACGGCGGCGGCGGTGTCCTGCCGCGGGGCTTCGTCCCGGGCGGTGTTGTCAGCGTTGGCGACGCCGCTTTCGTCGAGGCCCATGCGCCGGCGTTCTTCCTCGGGCAGCACGGCGGCCAGAGAGGCGATGGCGACTTCGACCATTTCGTCGCCGGGCGGGTTCGTGGTCAGTTTCTGGAGCCAGAGGCCGGGCTGAATGGCGATATGGGCCAGGGCGCTGTCGGAGCGGCCCGCCAGCCGGATGAATTCGTAGGATATGCCGGCCACCACCGGCATCAGCAGGACGCGGCTCACGATGCGGGTCACGAGGTCCGGCCAGCCGAGGAAGGCGAAGACGAAGATGCTCACGACCATGACGATGAGCAGGAAGGAAGTGCCGCAGCGGGGATGAAGCCGGGAGAAAGTCTGGACGTTTTCCACCGTCAGCGGGCCGCCGGCCTCGTAAGCGTGGATGGTCTTGTGCTCGGCGCCGTGGTACTGGAAGACGCGGTAGATGCCGCTCATGCGGGAGATGGCGGCGAGGTAGCCGAGGAAGATCAGCAGCCGCAGTCCCCCTTCCATGAGGTTCAGCATCATCGGGTCGGCGGTCAGCTGATGGAAGAATTTCCCGGCGGCGGTGGGGATGGCGACGAACAGGACCAGCGCCGCCAGAATCGCCACGGCCATCGTGCCGGCCAGTTCCCCGTCGGAAAGCTGCTCGTCTTCCTCGCCCGCCATCTGGGCGGAGTAGGAGAGGGATTTCAGCCCCAGCACCAGGGACTCGCCCAGCACCACCACGCCGCGCAGCAGCGGCTTCTTCAGGATGGGCCAGCGGTCGGCGATGGACTGGACTTCCTTCAGGTCAACGGCGATATGGCCGTTCGGCTCGCGGACCGCGGTCGCCACTTTGCCGGCGCCGCGCATCATCACGCCTTCGATGACCGCCTGGCCGCCCACCGTCAAGCACGATTTTTCCAAGGCTGTTCTCCTTCCCTCTGTGGAATCGGTCATTCGCTCGCGAAAGGCGGCCCGCCTTCCGGCCGGTCCTCTTTCGCCAACGATGGCCGTTTCCCCGATGATAACAAGCGCTGAGACTCCCGCCTCCAGGGCGGGAGATAAGCGCTCGTAAAGCTCTGGATAAATTCGGCTGAATCCGGTGGGAGTCAAAAACGCCCACGGGATAAGTCTCATTTTACCCGAAAGCAAACAGGCAGGGCACGCGGCCCTGCCCATGACGGATGCTTACTTCTTGTAACGCTGCTTGAAGCGCTCGATCCGGCCGCCCTTCGCCTGGCCGCGCTGACGGCCCGTGAAGAACGGATGGCACTTGGAGCAGACGTCGACGCGGAGTTCTTTCTTCGTCGAGCCGGTGGTGAACGTGTTGCCGCAGCCGCAGGTCACTTTCGCCTCGAAAAACTCCGGATGGATTCCCTCTTTCATTCCTGACACCTCGCTTTTCCCCCGCACCGGGTAAGATACAAGCCCCGCCTTCGGAGGCTTGGTTTACCGGCGCCCGCTTGGGGGAACCGGTGCGCATGAAAACAGACGGCAGCCCGTCCGTTAACGGAAGTATTATAGCACATCTTTCCCCCGACACGCAAGAAATTTCTTGTCATGTCCGGCGGTACATGATAGAATCTAAAGGTATATGAGCAGTTGTTTTATTTATTGGAGGGAAATCTCTTTTCTATGGAAAAGTTGGTAATCAACGGCGGGCACGCGCTGCGCGGTCGGGTGAAGATCAGCGGCGCCAAGAACGCGGTGCTGCCGATCATCGCGGCGACGCTGCTGGGGCAGGAAACCCCGAGCCGTCTGGATGAAGTGCCGGCGCTGGACGACGTGCATACCATTGCCGAGGTCATCGGTTCTCTCGGCGTGGACGCCCGTTTTGACCCGGAAGCGCATCAGTTCTTCGTGGACAGCGCCGGGATAAAATGCTGTGAGGCCCCTTACGATCTGGTGCGGAAGATGCGGGCGTCTTTCCTCATCATGGGGCCGCTGCTGGCCCGCTGCGGCAAGGCCCGCATATCGCTGCCCGGCGGCTGCGCCATCGGCACCCGCCCCATCGACCTGCATCTGAAAGGGTTTGAGGCGCTGGGGGCGGAGATCGAGATCGGCCACGGCTTCATTGATGCCAAGGCTCCCCAGGGCCTGAAGGGGGCGCGCATCTATCTGGACTTTCCCAGCGTCGGGGCGACGGAGAATATCCTGATGGCGGCGTCCATGGCCGAGGGCCAGACGGTGCTGGAGAATCCGGCCCAGGAGCCGGAGATCATCGATCTGGCGAACTTCCTCAACGTCATGGGGGCGAAGATCCGCGGTGCCGGCACGAACGTCCTCAAGATCGAGGGCGTGCCGAAGCTCAGGGGAGCCGCCTATACGGTCATCCCCGACCGCATCGAGGCCGGTACCTACATGGTGGCGGCCGCCATGACCCGAGGCGACGTCTATATCGAGAACGCCATCAGCGAGCACCTGAAGCCGGTCATCGCCAAGCTGAAAGAGGCGGGCGTCGAGATCGACGAGGACGTGGACGGTATCCGGGTGCGCTGCGCCAGGGCGACGAAGGCGGTGGACATCAAGACCATGCCCTACCCGGGCTTCCCCACCGATATGCAGGCCCAGTTCATGGCCATGCTGGCAATTTCCGAAGGGACCGGTCTGGTGACGGAAACGGTCTTCGAGAACCGTTTCATGCACGTGGACGAGCTCAAGCGCATGGGCGCCAGTATCAAGATCGACGGCCGTACCTCGGTGGTGGAGGGCGTCTCCAGGCTCACCGGCTGCCAGGTGAAAGCCACCGACCTCCGGGCCGGGGCGGCGATGGTGCTGGCCGGTCTCGTGGCCGAGGGCGAAACCCAGATCGGCTACATCCACCACATCGACCGCGGCTACGACCACCTGGTGCCGAAGCTGGTGCAGCTCGGCGCTGACATACGCCGGGTGGAGGAGTGAGGCCATGAAGCGAGACGAAGCCAAGATCGTTCTCCTGCTGGCGGCCGCGACTCTCTGCCTTTACTGGCTCGCCAACTGGATGCTCCCGGTGACCGATCCGGTGGAGTGCAACTACGTCCAGACGGCGAAAGAGATGCTGGAGTCCGGCGACTACTTCTCGCCGCGCATCTTCGGCAATTACTGGTACGACAAGCCCGGTTTCTTCTACTGGGAACTCATTGCCGCTTTCCGGCTCTTCGGCGTGAACGACTTCGCGGCCCGGATGTTCCCGGGGTTATTCGGCGTCGCCGGCGTCCTGATGACGTATTTCTTCGCCCGGCATCTCTACGACGACAGGACCGCTTTCTCCTCGGCGGCGATTCTCGCCACTTCCTTTGGCTACTGGCTGATCTCGAAGACCATCATCACCGACCTCACGCTGTTCGTTTTCTTCAACGCCGTACTGGTCTTCTTCTACCTCGCCTACACCGGCCGGGACAAGCGCCTCTATTACCTCTGCTACCTCTTCGCGGGGCTGGCGGTGCTCACGAAGGGCCCGATCGGCATCCTGCTGCCGGGCCTCATCGTTACCGTCTTCCTCTGCTTCACCCGCAACTTCGGCGAGATAAAGAATATGAAGCCCAGGGGCTTTCTGCTGTTTTTCGCCGTGGTGCTGGCCTGGTACGGGCCGATGACCTATCTCCACGGCCGCGATTTCATCGACAATTTCCTCGGCGTCCACAACGTGCTGCGGGCCACGGTGTCCGAGCATCCCATGTGGGACGTCTGGTGGTATTACTCGGTGCTGTTCTTCATCGCCTTCTGCCCCTGGTGTTTCACCCTGCCGATGGTTGTGCGCCATTATGTGAAGCTCCGCCGCTGGCCGGAGATTGACGAGACGAAGCTCTTCCTGTTGGTCTGGGCCATCGTCATCAACGTCTTCTACCAGATGATGGCGACGAAGTACTCCACCTACACCCTGCCGGCCCTCATGCCCATCGCCATCCTGGCGGCCCGGTTCCTGCTGGACAGGGAGATGCTGTTCCGGCGGGTACTGGCGGTCTGGCTGGCGTTGCAGGTGTTGCTGACATTCTTCGTCATGCTGCCTTTCGCCCGTTGGAAAGGCTCCTGCTGGGAGACGGCTATGGTGCTGAAAGAGCGCGTCCAGCCCGGCGATCTCGTCATCAACTGCGGCGACTACAAGGTCTCGATTCCCTATTACAGCGGCGTTACCATGGTTCAGGTGGAAAAGCCGGAGGTCATCGAGGAGAAGCGCCCTGACGGCAAGAGCTGGAACGCCAAGAACGTCATGCCCTTCATGTCGATCTACGATATCCCCCGGGACCGTCGCGTCTATCTGGTGCTGAACGACCGCTACTACAACGAAGTGGACAATTTCTTCAACATCAGCGAATGGACCTGCCTCGGAACCTTCCCCCGCAATCGCCTTTACGTGCGCGAAGCGAAACGGTGACGCCTCATCGGAAAAGAATGACGACGCAAAGAAGGGGCTGTCGCAGGAAGGAAAAATCTTCATGGACAGCCCCGCTCGATATTGAGGGGCAAAGACAGTTGATAAGGCGCGCCCCATGTTGTATAATCCTTGCGTGTAATGGTTTGTTTTTCCATACCTACATATTACAAAAAACCCGCGAAGTTTCCTGCTTCGCGGGCTGTTTTTCGCAAAAAAAGCCGCCGCACGTTCTTTTTGCGTGCGGCGGCCCCGCGCCAGTGGCACGCGCAATGTGCCAGAGGGGTGCGTAATGTACCGGTGGCACATTACGGGTAAAGGGCGCGGAGGGATTTCGTTCCTTAAAAAATTGACACTGTGACAAGCGTTTTGTTCAGTAGAAAAAATCGAAAAAAGCCGGATAAAAACAGAACAAAGCCCGAAATATCAGGATTTTTTCCCTTCGTAGCCATTGCGTAATTTGTCTTTTTGACTTTTTATCATCAAAAACAAAACGGGGCTCTCGCGGATTCTGGTTACGCGCGACAGCCCCTTTTGCCTTTTGTGCCGGTTGGAATTCTATTGCCGTTCCCGCGGGACCATGTCCTCGGCCCGGAGCGTTCCTTCCTTCGCCCGTTTGGCGAATTCGGCGGTGGCGGTGAAGAGGACGTCGCTGGAGCTGTTGAGGGCCGTTTCGCAGGAGTCTTGGAGGACGCCGATGATGAAGCCGACGCCGACGACCTGCATGGCGATGTCGTTGTCGATGCCGAAAGAGGCGCAGGCGACGGGGATCAGGAGCAGCGAGCCGCCGGCCACGCCGGACGCGCCGCAGGCGCCGACGGTGGCGATCAAAGACAGCAGGAGCGCCGTTGGCATATCGACGTGAATGCCCAGGGTGTGGGCCGCCGCCAGCGACAGCACCGAGATGGTGATGGCGGCGCCGGCCATATTGATGGTGGCCCCGAGGGGGATGGAAATGGTGTAGGCGTTCCGGTTCAGTCCCAGACGCTGGCAGAGACTCAGGTTCACGGGGATATTGGCGGCGGAGCTGCGGGTGAAAAAGGCGTAGAGACCGCTTTCCCGCAGGGTGGCCATCACCAGCGGATAGGGATTCTTGTGGAGGGCCAGGAATACGATTAGCGGGTTCATGACGAGGGCGACGGTGAAGAAGGCGCCCAGAAGTACCGCCAACAGACGGCCGTAGGTCAAGAGAGCGCCGAGGCCGCTCTCGCCGATGGCGCTGGCCACCAGGCCCATGATGCCGAAGGGGGCGAAACCGATCACGAACTGGACCATTTTGGTGACGGCGTTGCTGAGGTCCTGGAGCACGTTGCGGGTGGTGTCGCTGGCTGAGCGCAGGACGATACCGGTCAGGATGGCCCAGGCCAGGATGCTGATGTAGTTGGCGTTGGCCAGAGCGTGAATCGGGTTATCGACGACGCCCAGGATAAGCTTCTGCAGGACTTCGGTGATGCCGTTGGGCGGCGATAGCTTGGCGTCGGCGACTTGGAGCTGCAACGTCGTCGGGAACAGGAACGACGCCGTCACGCCTACCAGCGAGGCGCAAAAGGTGCCGATGACGTAAAGGCGAATCACCGGCGCCATGGAGGCCCCGGATTGGATTTTCTTCTGGGCCATGGCGTTCATGACGAGGACGAAAACGAGGATTGGTGCGACACCTTTCAGCGCCTTGACGAAAAGATCGCCGCAGATGGCAACGAAGGGCACCAGATTGGGCGCCGCGGTGGCGATGGCGATGCCGACGACGAGGCCAATGATGATGCGGGTGATGAGAGCAGTTTCCCGGTATTTCCGGGTCAGAGCACTGAGCACGGGATAGTCCTCCTTAAAGAATTTGGTTTCCTTAGTATATCTTAAAAGGAAAAGCGGCGCAAGGGCGGGCGGAAGGAACGGGAAAAAGGCTTTACGCCGGGGGACGGCTTTTCCTCGACGGCGCGGCGAAAAACCTATATAATAAGGAGAAAGAAACGGACATCATCGAGCCGCGGGAAAGGAGAGAGGAAACATGAAGGAGGTTCTGGTCATCGGCGCCGGGCCGGCGGGGGTGTCGGCGGCGCTCTATGCCCGGCGGGGCGGGCTGGCGGTCACGGTGGCGGCGAAGGACGGCGGAGCGTTGCAGAGGGCGGAGCATATCGAGAACTACTACGGCCTGCCGGAGCCCGTCAGCGGGGCGGAACTTTTCCGGCGGGGCGTGGCCGGAGCGGAGCGGCTGGGCGTCTCTTTTGTCTGGGAGGAGATCGTGAGCCTGCGGCTGAACGACAATCTCACCGGCTTCCTCGCCGCCTCGAAGGAGCATGCTTACGAGGCCGGGGCGGTAATCCTGGCGACGGGAGCCGAGCGACGGCGCCCGCCGATTGAGGGCCTGGCTGAGCACGAGGGGAAAGGCGTCAGCTACTGCGCCGTCTGCGACGCCTTCTTCTATCGCGGGAAAGCGGTGGCGGTCCTCGGCGCCGGCGAATACGCGTCGCACGAGGCGGCGGTATTGGCGCCGCTGGCCGGGCGGGTGACGCTGCTGACCGACGGAGCGCCCGCGCCGGCGTCGATGCCCGCGGGCTGCGAGGCGCGAACGGAAAAAGTCGCTGCCATCGAGGGGACGGGTCGGGTGGAGGGCGTGCGCTTCGCCGATGGTACGGCGCTTCCTGTCAGCGGCGTTTTCGTGGCGCTGGGGACGGCGGGCAGCGGCGCTTTCGCCCGGACGCTGGGGGCGGTGCTGGAGGACGGGCGGCTGCAAGTGGACGCAGACATGATGACCAGCGTGCCCGGCCTCTTCGCCGCCGGCGACTGCAACGGCGGGTTGCTGCAGGTGGCGAAGGCCGTCCATGAGGGCGCGGTGGCCGGCCTGGCCGCGGTGCGCTATCTGCGGGACCGGGAGGGTTAGCGTCATGCCGGTCGCTGCCACCGATCTCTATATTCGCCATTTTCCCTTCTGGCCGGAGCTCTCCCCCGATGAGAAAGCCCTGCTGGCCGAGCGCACCCGTCCGGTCCGCTACCGGGCCGGCGAGCTGGTACAGCGGCAGGCCGGGGACTGCGTGGGCGTGCTCTTCGTGAAGAACGGGCGGCTCCGCGCCTATACGCTGTCCGAGGACGGCCGTGAGGTCACGCTTTATCGCCTGTTTCCCGGCGACGTGGGCGTCATGGCGGCCACCTGCGCCCTGGTGGCCGTGACCTTCCATATCATCCTCGACGCCGAGACCGACACCGAGGCGCTTTTGACCGACGCCGGGGCCTTCCGGCAACTGGCGGCGGGCAACGTCCACGTCCGCTGTTTCGGCTATGAGCTGGCGGCCGGGCGGCTGTCGGAGATGCTGCGGCAGATGCAGCAGGTCCTTTTTTTGCGTGCCGACCGGCGCCTCGCCCTGTTCCTGCGGCGGGAGAGCCGGCGGCAGGGGAAGGCGGCGCTGCGCCTCACCCACGACCAGATCGCCCGCTACATGGGCAGCGCCCGGGAGGTCGTGAGCCGCCTGCTCAAGCACTTCGCCCGGGAGGGTATCGTGGCGCCAGGCCGTGGCGTCGTCACCATCCTCGACGAGGCCAGGCTCGACGAACTGGCGGGGCCGGAGGACGGCGGCCGTGAAGCACTATGAATCCGCCAGAAAGCCGGGGCGTCGTCCCTTTCCGGGAAATGACGTCCCGGCTTTTGGCGTCGGTCACGGCAAATGTATACGGGAATACATGGCGGATGGCATAGACAACGGGAAAGCTTCGTGCTATACTGCCTTTGCAAGTGAATACGCGTGCGCAGCACGCGGCTCTCAGCGTTGAGGTCAGCTCTGAGGGCCGTATCAAGGCAATGGAGCCTCGCTGCGTCGGAGCGGTTCCCGTTCTGGCGCGGCGAGGCTTCGTTTGCATTTTTTGAGGGGGAATCATTATGTGCAGGATCGGGGCAATCAAGAGCAAGAACCCGGTGCAGCCGTCGACGGCGCTCCGGCTGATGCTGCCGCAGCAGGAAGGGCATGACAATTCCGGCTTCGCGATGGTGATGCAGGACCTCTACGGAGTGTTCGGGCTTTACAAGGACAAGCCGCTTCTTTCCATGGCCTGTACGCAGCAGGGCGGGCATCTGGTGGAGGAGTACATGGACGCTCACCGCTTCGTGAAGATGTCCGAGTGGCTGCCCGTGCCGGACAAGCGGAAAGGGCTGAACATCCAGACGATGCCCTATTACATTTTCCGTACCTACGACTACCCGGAGAACGTCACCGACCCGGACGAGCGGGAGGCGCTGCTGGTCGATACGCGGCTGGCGCTGCGGAAGATGCTGACGGAGACAGGACAGGGCTACGTCTATTCCTTCTGGCCCGACGTGCTGATGTTAAAGGAAGTCGGCGACCCCAGCGACATCGCGACCTATTTTCACCTCTGGGACGACAACGGCTGCCTGGTGGCGAAGAACATCATCGTGCAGAGCCGCCAGAACACGAACTACGAGATCATCCGCTACGCGGCGCACCCGTTTTTCCTGCAGGGGTACACGCTCTGCGCCAACGGCGAGAACACCTTCTACACGAAAAACAAGGAATTCCAGCGGTCATTGTTCCGCGGGTATATCGGCTTCGAGTCGGA